>NZ_JBQHWS010000084.1:0-16044 GCF_052063845.1 Blautia sp. HCP3S3_D9 | reverse complement strand
ATTGTTATACTATAAGGTAATGCTGGCATAATTGACCTCCATAAAATGTATTGATTAAGTCCATTATACCAGATATCGAAGCTATCAACAACTTAATTTATATTATACTAGATATCGGAGAAATCGGCAGTCTGGTAGATATTGAACACAATCCGAAAGTCAAGGAAAGTGAAGCCTATATGCGGTGGGCAAAGATCCATAATCTGCAGGAACAGTCCAAGACATTTAATTATATGTCAGAGCATGGGCTGTTAAATGGAACCCAGTTGGATGAAGAACTGGCGGCTCTGCAGACAGCATACGATCAGGCAAAAGAAGAAGTGAAGGAAACAGAAAAGCGGCTGAAAGAAGTCAACCGATCTCTTCGTCTCATGGGGCAGTATTACCGGACGAAAAAGGTATATCAGTCTTATCGCAGAAGCAGCAATAAGAAAAGCTACCGGGAGGAATACAGTTCAGAATTGGCACTTTATGATGCGGCTGTGAAAGAACTGCGGTCAATTTATAGTGACGGAAAGTTTCCACCGATACAGGACTTAAAGAAGAAAAAAACAGAACTATCCAGTCAAAAGTCGGAACAGTATGAAAATTACCGGGACATAAGAAATCAATGGATGGATGTGTCCAGGATTGTGCGCAACAGGGATAGTTTTCTGAAAAAACAGAGAGATCAAGAACGTACTGAATCTCCGAAAATGTAATATTTTTCAAGTATTTGTTAAATAAAGGCAAAAAGAACTTTATAAGCTTGCAAAATTGGTACGAAAGCCCGCAAAATCGGCGTGAATGTTTATTGTCACCTTATTGCAAAAGTGATATAATAGCGACTGAATAAGATGGGGGCATCTATACAATGTTGCTCCAGTTTATTTACTGATAAGAACGGACTGAATGATTAAAACTGCAGAACTCCTGATACAAAAATGTAGACAGACATATGCAGTTATTTTTAGGTATATGGGGGATAAGCATGAGTTGCAATTATCTCTTACTTTAATTATAGAAAGATAGGTGCAAATGGTTTTGAATAAAGCAGAAGATAAAAAGAAAAGGCAGTCGAAGAAAATTTTGATCGCAACAAATCATGCTTATATGTTGTGGCAGTTTCGAAGGGAACTAATAGCGGAATTGAAAAAAGAACATGAAGTAATATTGAGTCTTCCTTTTGATGAAGAGCATCATGAAAAACCATTCCAGGAGATGGGTGTCAAATGTATTGACACTCCGATTGAGCGCAGAGGCATTAACCCTCTGACAGATTTCAAATTGATGAAGCATTATAAGAAGATACTTCTGGATGAACATCCTGATCTGGTTATTACATATTCGATTAAACCGAATGTTTATGCTGGCCTAATCTGTGGCAGAATGGGTATTCCTTTTTGTGCCAATGTGCAGGGGCTGGGAACAGCGTTCCAAAAGGCGGGTCTGGCGCAGTTCGTTACATTGCTTTATAAGATAGCGTTTCGAAAAGTTCGGACGGTTTTCTTTGAGAATGAGGGAAACGCAGAAGAATTTCAGAAGCGACATATTATTCCGGCAAATAAACAGAAACTACTCCATGGTGCGGGGATCAACCTAGAACGATATCCATATTATCCCTATCCGGAGAATGAGAAGATACATTTCCTCTACCTGGGCAGGATCATGAAAGAAAAAGGAATTGATGAACTGTTCGCAGCGGTGAGAAGTCTTTATTTCAAACGAGAGGATTTTGTACTGGATATTGTAGGGTTTTATGAAGATGATTACAAGGAACAGATAGAGAGTCTGGTACGGGAAGGAATTGCTATTTTTCATGGCTTTCAGGAGAATCCATTGCCATATTATGTAGCAGCGGATTGTATTGTTCTCCCGAGCTACCATGAAGGAATGAGCAATGTCCTTTTGGAAGGTGCGGCAGTTGGAAGACCGTTGATTACCAGTGATATTCCTGGATGCCGTGAGGCCGTTGACCCAGGCGTAACAGGAATTTTGGTTAAGGTAAAAAATACGGAAAGCCTACGGGAAGCAATGGAGACATTCTTGAACAAAACACATGTTAGTCGGGCTTTGATGGGAGAAGCTGGTCGGAGGAGAATGGAGCAAATATTTGATAAGACACAGGTTGTTAAGGACACGATCCAGGCACTTGGTATAGGCTAAAGAGTCCCCCACCATGAAGATTAGGAATGTTTTCTGCGTTTTGGGGAGTCTTCACAATTTGACGAAAATTATACGACTTGTGTTCAAATGAACTTGTGTCCATAAAGAACAGAGGTTCATTTGAACATAAGTTGGACAAGAAGAATAGATAGAAACTGGAGAGAATGAAATGACATTAACAAATTATTGGTGGCTATTGATTTGGCTATTTGTAGGCGGCGGTGTTTTAGCAGTTGTTATACCGAAGCAAAAGTTATATGTATTAGGGAAATACGAAGATAGATGGAGAATTGTACCAGCTTTAATATTAGCTATTCCTTACGCTGTGTGGGCAGGTTTTCGGGGAGATGGTTTTGGAGATACTTCTGCCTATCGATTCATGTTTGATATAGCACCTTCATCTATTCCGGAGTTGCTGACTACGTTAGTGGGGGATGGCAAAGATAAGGGTTTTACTGCTCTAACTACTTTTTTCAAAATAACTTTTGGGAATTCAGATGTAACATTTTTCTTATTTATTGCCATATTTCAGATTCTTTGTATAGTTTTTATTTATCGAAAATATTCAACGGATTATTGGATGAGCTTTTTTCTATTTGTTGTATCAACAGATTATATGTCATGGATGTTTAATGGGATACGACAGTTTATCGCCGCAGCTGGATTTTTAGCGTGTTTTGGATTGTTGGTAAAGAAAAAATATGGCTTGCTTATTTGTATTATATTATTGTTATCCACTATTCATGCTTCGGTTTTAATTATGATACCTATTATTTTTATTATTCAGGGAAAAGCATGGAATCGAAAAACAATCTTATTTATTCTAGCGATAGGTGTCATGATATTGTTTATTGATAGATTTACACCATTTTTGGATAATTTTCTTGCCGAGACGCAGTACAGCGATATCGTTACAAATGATTTATGGACAAGCGATGATGGAACAAGTATTTTTCGAATATTAGTTTATTCGGTTCCAGCAATTTTATCACTGATTGGGAAAAAATACATTGATGAAGCCAATGATCCTGTAATTAACATCTGTACTAACGCTAGTGCGTGTACTATGATTCTTTATGCTCTTGCAGGAGTGTCATCTGGAATTTACATTGGAAGACTTCCTATTTATACTACTTTGATCGGATATATAGCATTTCCGTGGATGATTAACAATATGTTTACAAAGCAATCCACAAAAATGATTAAGATTGCTATGATAATTGCGTATATTCTATTCTTTTATTATCAGATGCATATTACTTGGCATATGTTATAAAACATAAAAGATTGAAAGGAAATCTATTATGAAAAATGAAGATAGAGATACATTACCTGAAATCAGTGTGATTATGGGGATTTATAATTGTGAAAAGACATTGGAAGAAGCCATTGATTGCATTTTGAACCAAACTTTTGAAAAGTGGGAATTGATACTTTGTGATGATGGGTCATCAGATAATACTTATTGTATTGCAGACCAATATCAAAAAAAATATCCTGATAAGATAATATTATTAAAAAATGATTTAAATAGAGGCTTAAATGCGACATTGAATCGTTGTCTTAACGTTGCAAAAGGTAAATATATCGCAAGAATGGATGGAGACGACCGGTGTAGTAAGTTTCGATTTGAACGAGAATTGTCGGTTTTTCGGGAAAATCCCGAACTCTATATTGTAAGTACTGATATGGAGTATTTCGATGAAACTGGAGTATGGGGACACATTTCACATCCTACTAAGCCGGTTGCGAAAGATTTTTTGCATGGCACACCATTTTGTCATGCGCCATGTCTGGTAAAAAAAGAGGCATATGATGCAGTAGGGGGCTATTCGGAATCTAACAGATTGCTGCGTGTAGAAGACTATCATCTCTGGATGAAGATGTATAAAAAAGGATTTTACGGCGAGAATATCCACGAACCTTTGTATCAGATGAGAGATGATAGAAATGCCTATGCCAGGAGGAAAATGAAGTATAGAGTAAATGAGGCATATGTGAGGTATTTAGCGGTCAAAGAACTTAAGCTGCCGGTTATAGGGTATATTTTTGCGTTGCGTCCTATACTTGTGGGATTATTGCCGTCATCAATTTATGATATTTTACATAAGAGAAATTTACATAGGTGAGGAGGAAATAGACATGCTAAAAATACTGTTTCTGATTCACGATCTGGGTCAAGGCGGAGCAGAGAAGGTATTGGTTAATCTTGTTAATAATATGGATCAGACTAAATTTTCAATAACAGTGGTCTCTCTATTTGGAGGAGGTGTTAACGAACAGTTTCTGGCTCCTCATATAAGATATCGTACTATCTTTAAAAGATCGTTTCCTGCAAATAGTTACATAATGAAAGCGTTTTCGCCTAAGCAATTGCATGGGTTTTTTATAAAAGAAAAATATGATATAGAAGTAGCTTATTTAGAAGGACCCTCCGCAAGAATTATTAGTGGCTGTCATAACAAAGAGACAAAGCTGGTGTCATGGATACACTGCACCATGCATTCGGAAAAAAATGTAGCAGAATCCTTTCGTAGTATTCAAGAAGCAAAAAACTGTTATAAACGATTTCATTATATGGTATATGTATCAAAAACATGTGAGAAAGCATTTCAGAAATTTTGTCCAACCAGAGGTAACAATGTGGTTTTATATAATACGAATGACAGTGATGCCATTCGTAATTCGGCAAAAAGAAAGATAGATGACAAGGAGTTTCCAATAGACACTTTTTTGTGGTGTGGTATGGGAAAACTAATTCCAGTCAAAGCTTTTGATCGAATGTTGCGGATTCAGGAACGCTTAATATCTGGCGGAAGAAATGTGCATTTATTTATTTTGGGAGATGGACCGCTTAAGGGAGAATTAGAAAAGTGGTGTAGTGACCATGGGATATCTTCTAGCGTAACATTTTTGGGATATCAGACGAATCCGTATAAATATTTAGCAAAATGTGATTTGTTTGTATGTTCGAGTTATTCAGAAGGATTTTCTACAGCTGCGACCGAAGCATTAATAGTAGGTGTACCTGTTTGTTCTGTGGAAGTATCAGGTATGCGGGAGATGTTGGGGGAAGATAACGAATATGGAGTAATAACTGATAATAATGAAGAAGATCTTTATGAAGCAATTCAATCATTAGTAGATAATCCTAAATTGCTTACTCACTATAAAATTAAAGCTAAAGAAAGAGGCGATGATTTTACTATGAGTAAAACAGTAAAAGCGGTAGAAGATTTCTTTTTAAGAATGAGAGGTACAGACCAGTTATGAATTTGATAAAAGAGTTTATATATCGAATAAGAGGCGAATACACAACAGAGAAGTTAATTCGCATGGGAATGAAGGTGGGGAATCACTTCGAACGATTAAATGGTGTCATACTAGATCCGTCTCACTGTTGGCTCATAGAAATTGGAGAGAATGTTACACTTGCTCCAAGAGTACATATTTTATGTCATGATGCAAGTACAAAAAATTTTTTGGGATATACAAAAATTGGGCGTGTAACCATAGGGAATAATGTATTTGTAGGCGCAGAGACTGTAATTATGCCAGGTGTAACTATAGGGAATAATGTAATAATTGGTGCTAATAGTACAGTAACACACGATGTGTCAGATGGCGTTGTTGTGGCTGGTTCTCCAGCCAAAGTTATTTCTACTTTAGATAACTATTTAACAAAAGAAAAGAAGAGAATGGAAAGTGCCCTCTGCTACGACGAAAAATACACACTTCGTCAAAATATAAGTATGGAAAAACGGATGCAGCAGAAGGAAGATCTAAAAGATGGAATAGGATATACAATATGAATATGACAGTAAAAGTATCGCTCATAATGCCTGCATATAACATAGAGTCAGAAATCAAACGTAGCATTGAAAGTGTTTTAAAGCAAACATATACTAATATAGAGCTAATAATTGTTGACGATGGATCGAAGGATTCAACACCTAATATTATAGATCAATATGCAAAATATCACGCTAATATTATTCCGATACACCGGGAAAATGGAGGTGTATTTAGCGCTCGTATTGATGGGATCTTTCAGTCTACAGGTGACTATATTGGATTTATTGATGGTGATGATTATATTGAGCCGGAGATGATAGAACAGCTTTTGAAAAATGCAATAGAGCATAATGCTGATATATCACATTGTGGTTATAAAATGGTATTTCCTAACGGTAAAGTAGATTTATATTATGGTACGGGTAATAGAGTGCTTCAAGATAATGAAAAAGGCGTTATTGATCTTTTGGAAGGTAAATATATTGAACCAGGTTTATGGAACAAACTTTATCGGAGGGAATTATTTGAAAAAATAGGATTAAATGAACTAGATTATAGTATTAAAATTAACGAAGATCTTTTGCTCAATTACTATCTTTTTAAAGAATCGAAACGTGCTATATATGAAGACCAATGCTACTATCATTATATGCTTCGGGTAAACTCTGCAGCGACATCCACAATAAACAAAAATAAACTGTCTGACCCATTGAAGGTCTTAAAGATAATGCTTGAAGATAATACTCAAGAGGATATATATTATGAGTTAATTTTAGTTCGTCTGACACGTCAGTTGATAGCATTATCGACTATGAGTAGTAGACCAGATCCAAAATTGATTCGACCTTATAAAAGAAAGGCTCAACGGGAATTAAGAAGTCGGTTAATGTCAGTTTTGAAGTGTAAAGGCTGTAATAGTAAAGTGAAGATAATGGCTATATGGACAGCTATTTTACCTATTACATATCAAACAATACATTTTTTGTATGGAAGATTAACGGGGCTAGATAAAAAATATTCTTTGGATTGATTGGAGGAATGTCTATAAAGATGGAATAAACACGTTTTTATGGACACAAATGGTATTATGAATAGTAAAATAAAAGACTCCGACATTAAAATCAGCTTTATTGTAGCAGTTTTTAATATTGAAGTCTTTGTAAGCGAATGTATTGAATCGTTAATTCATCAGACATATAGAAACATAGAAATTATTCTAATTGATGATGGTTCTACTGATAATAGCGGCAAGATATGTGATCAATATGCAAGTAAAGACAGTAGAGTACGAACAATACATCAAAAAAACATGGGGCTTTCAGAAGCCAGAAATACTGGAATGCGTAATGCTACAGGTGATTATATAGGATTTGTTGATGGTGATGATATTGTTTCGTTGGAGTGTGCAAGAATAGCAGTGGAAACCTTGAAGAGAAGCCCCTGTGATATTCTGTTTTGGAAATACAAACAGTTCATTGAAGCGAAGCAATGTTATGACAATCAAACATCAGTTAGAGATTGTAGAAGGGTTAATCCGCCTAAGTGCTTAGAAGAATTGTTATTGCACAATTTGAATGAAGAAGTTTGGAATGGAATATACAAAAAGATAATTGCAGTAACTGAAAAATTTCCAGCAAAAAAGCAGAATGAAGATGTTTTTTGGAAATATAGGGTTATATTAAAAGCAAATGATATAGGATTTATTTCAGATCAATTATATTTTTACAGAATACGACCGGGTAGTATAACTCAGAGTCCGTTTTCGTGGAAACGTTTTGATTCATTAGAAGGAAGATATAGAAGAACCAAAGATATAATCGAAAATTATCCAGAATTAAAAGCGACTGCCCTGAGTGAAATATATGCTGAAGCTATGTTTTTATATAGTGATGTTGTTTCTAGTTTGCACGGAGAAGAGAGAAAGCTAGGACTAAAAAGAATAAACTATTATTTGGACAAATTACCTTTCAGATTTTCTGAGATTTTGTTTAATGATAAGATTTCGAAAATGAGAAAAGTAACTTTAGTTCTTTCAAAAATATCCTTTGCGGCAACTTCTAGGTTAAAGGTGTTTATTTTAAAAAGACTAGGGAGGGATGTCTTTGGAACTCATTAGCGTAATTATTCCTATATATAAAGTGGAAGAATATTTGGATCATTGTATAAAAAGCATAGTGGAACAAACCTATCGAAAATTGGAAATAATATTGGTTGATGATGGCTCACCGGACAAGTGCCCTTTAAAATGCGACGAATGGGCTGAACGGGACGGGCGCATTCGAGTTATTCATAAAAAAAATGGAGGTTTGTCTGATGCAAGAAATGTTGGTATGAGTATTGCTAAAGGATCATATATTTCTTTTATCGACAGTGATGATTGGATTTCACCTGATTTTTATGAAAAATTATATCGTTCAATAACTGATAGCAATGCACAAATAGCAGCAAGTGGAATTGTTTGGGCCTATAATGATCACTTGCAATATGATGATTTTATATATGATCGATATATATTTTCAGCTGAAGATGCCTTAGAAACGTTAATACAGGGGCGAGGTTTTTATGCGGTTGCTTGGAATAAGCTCTATAAGAAATCTTTATTTGATGGGATAGAATTTCCTATCGGTAAGTTGCATGAAGACGAATTTGTTACGTATAAATTAGTTGGGAAAGCAACAAAACTTGTTCTTTGCCAAAAAGTATTCTATTATTACAGGCAAAGAGAGGGGAGTATTATGAAGGAATGGTCCATCAGACATTTGGATGCACTAGATGCGTTCTTTCAGAGAAATAAGTATCTGGCGAAAAATTATCCAAAATTGTATGTGAGTGATAAAGTGACTTTACTCATGGCATGTGTAGGTTTTTTTCGTGAATGCAGTAAATTAGAGGACTGCCAGTCAGAAAAGAAAAAAATACGACAAAGTAGTAAGAATATCAAATTCAATATAAAAGAACTATGCATGTTGGATCGTAAATCACTTTTAAATGTTATTAAAGGAAAGGTATTTTTTACATATGCATACAGATATTGTAAGTAAAATAGAAGGATATCTCCGATTTATAAAACCAGATATGAGGAGAGAATGGAACAGCAGGAATAAAATGATATTTGGGGATGAATATCGTCCAGTTCAAAAGAACAGAGTTAATCTTTTCTGGACAGGAACATACAAAGGAGAAATAACGGAACATGAAAATTTAGGGGACTATTTGTCTTTAGTAGTTGTTGAGTATATGCTAAAACAGCGTGGACTTGATTTGAATGCTCAAATAGATAGAACCGAGTATTTATATGCTATTGGTAGTATAATTGGATTCGGCTTACAAGATGCGACTATTTGGGGAAGTGGTCTCCTACGTAAAGAAAATGCGTTTCGTCTAGTTCGATCGAAGCTGGACATTAGAGCTGTGCGTGGCCCATACACAAAGGAGTACTTGAATAAAATGGGTTTTAATTGTCCGGAAATATATGGCGATCCGGCTGTTTTGATGCCAATTATATATTCATGTAATGCTGAGAAAAGATATTCGTGTTCTATTGTTTTACATCATTCAAGTGGACTGCGAGAACATATTGATGAGTTGAAAGATATGGGACTACATTATATTGAAATAAAAACTACAAACTATAAACATTTTGTAGACGAAATAGCTCAATCAGATATGGTGATAAGCTCTGCGCTACATGGCATTATATTGGCAGAGGCTTATGGTGTTCCAACTGTTTATTTAAAGGACATAGAAATCAATCAAGATTTTAAATTTGACGATTATTATAGCGGAACGGGTCGAGTACAATATGAATATGCTCGGACAATAGATGAAGCAATTAAAATTAAGCCAGTTAATAATCTTCCAAAATTAGGAAACATGTGTTCTGCACTAATGGAAACATTCCCTTACGATTTGTGGCCTGGGGGGGGGACATATGTTCTTGAATGTTTAATTATTGTACAATCCGATCTGTTGCTTTTATATTCGTGCTATATATTTGTTATTACATATATTTATAATATTAACTCGATAGTGCAATAATGGAGAAATGCCGCTAATCACATTTATATAGAAAGGACTTGCTTTAAGGGATAGCGTTCTGGTGGGAAAGATGGGAGAAAATAGAGTATTCAGAGTTATAAAAAAAATATCTACAGATTTTTTTAAAGATATAAAATACTATTCTGTAAAACTAGCATTATTACGTACTGCAGAAACAATATTTCAAACTTTGCGGTTAAAAAATGTGGCACGTTATTTTCAAACAAAGAAGACTGCCTATGTACTCGAATATTTGAAAAGCCACTATGGTTATGTATTTACAAAATCAGTAAATGAAGAAAGCAAGGGTGAAAGAGAAACAAGTATATTTAACAAACCTATATGGATTTGTTGGTTAGATGGAATAGAGAATGCTCCATTGTTGGTACAAAAATGTGTATCTAGTATTAAAAAAAATGCAGGTAACCATCCAGTGAATATAATTACTCAAGATAATTATACTGAATTTGTAACACTGCCGGAATATATTATGGAGAAGAAAGAAAAAGGCCTGATAGGAGCTGCCCATTTTTCAGATGTTTTGAGAGTATGTCTATTGGCTCAATACGGGGGATTATGGCTAGATGCAACGATATATTGTAAAGGGAAATTGCCAGACAATTATTTTGAAAATGATTTTTTTACTTGTAAAAGTGAGCCGAGTGATGTCGGATGCGTTTCAAAAAATCAATGGACAACCTTTTGTTTGGGGGGCACTCAAGACTGTATTATATTTCAAGTTTTACGAAACTTCTTTTTTGAGTATTGGAAAACGGAAGATTGTGCGATAGATTATCTTTTTTTTGATGATGCAATCGAGGTTGCAAGAGAATATTTGTCGGAGATCAATTATCTGATAAATGCAGTCCCATACAATAATACTGAACGTGATTGCTTAATTATGCGTTTTGCTGATCCATGGGAAAAAGGATGTGTAGATGATTTATTTGCCGGAACTACTATTTTGTTTAAGCTTGGATATAGAGAAAAACAGTTTCTTAACGAGTTTACAAATAAAGGTGAACCAACTGTGTATGCAGCTTTTTTAAAGGATTTTGAAATGGGAGGGACTATATGATACCAAAGGTAATTCATTACTGCTGGTTTGGACGAAATGAAAAATCAGATCTTATCAAGAAATGTATAGAAAGCTGGCAAAAATACTGTCCAGAATATCAGATAATTGAATGGAATGAGAATAATTTTGACGTGAATACTTGTGAATATACTAGGGAAGCTTATCTTGCTAAAAAATGGGCATTTGTTTCTGATTATGCAAGGCTCAAAATAATATTTGAAAATGGCGGAATATATCTTGATACTGATGTGGAGTTAAAGCAAGGACTGGATAATTGTTTGAATTACGATGCTTGGTTTGCGCAGGACGACATTCGTTATATAAATACAGGATTAGGATTTGGAGCCTGTAAAGGAAATTTACTATTAAAAAAAATGTTAGATATTAGATCAGCCCGTTCTTTTGATATGACAATTTGTAATGCTATAGACACACCAATTATAAAGGAATATTTACGCTACAAACAAAGTCGTCAGTCTCAGATAATAAAAAATACATTACTTATCGGAATGAATGAGTATTCCGCCTATGCAAAACATTGGGAAGGAAATTCTTGGAAAGACGAGGCCAGTAGAGAGTTTCAGAAAGAAAGACGTGAAAAAGGTTGGAAACTAAAACGATTTTTGCGCAATCCAAACGTTATGAATTGGTTAGAAAGAAATGGAGAAACTAAGTTCTCAAAACTATATGTCTTTTTAACGTACGATTTACTTGATAATGGGCCGATGTATTTTATTAAGCGTGTGCTAAAGAAAGCAAGGAAAAAATGAAATGGTTAAGATAACGGTATTTACGCCAACATATAACAGAGCGTATATTATTTCGAATTTGTATAAATCGCTTCAGCGCCAAACGGTTTGCGATTTTGAATGGCTTATTGTTGATGATGGATCATCTGATAACACACAAGAGTTGGTGAATAGATGGCAAAAGGAAGAAAATGCATTCGCTATTTATTATCATTGGCAAGAAAATGGTGGAAAGTGTCGAGCTATCAATAAAGCATTGGAATATGCTAATGGCGAGTTGTTTTTTACAGTTGATTCTGATGATTATCTTACAGATGATGCTATAGAAAAAATAATTAACTGGGAAAGGGATTTGCCAAAGGGGGAAAGATATTGTGGTGTAGCAGGAAACCTTGGCACAAGTCCTACGGAAACACCTAATACGATATTTCCTGGGAATTATTATGAAGGAACATTGCTAGATCGATATAAAAATGTTGACGGTGAAAGGGCGATTGTGTTTTATACAGAAATTCATCGTAAATTTAAGTATCCAGAATTCCCGGGAGAAAAATTTATGACTGAGGCAGTTGTCTATAATCGAATTGCAGCGGCAGGATATAAAATTCGTTTTTATAATGATATAATATGGATTTATAAATATATTGAAGATGGGCTGACAAAATCAGGAAGTGCAGTTTTTATCAATACCCCCCGGGGCTTTGGACTATGGCTTCAAGAAAGAGCAAGATTTCAAAAATATTCTATCTTAAAACGAACTAAAATGTATTATACGTTTACTTGTGATCTTTCAAGTCGATACAATTGCAGACTAATTGCAGAGTGCATAGGTGCGCCGGTCCTCTTGATTCAGTTGATGAGTATAATTCATGCAGGTAGACGTGTTTTTAAAAATACCAGGGAGAAGAACAATGTTTAATTTATATTCTCATGGTGGAAGCGGTAATCATGGATGCGAAGCGATTGTGCGTTCCACCATAAAAGTACTAAATGAAAATTCAGTTAATGTTTTTTCACACAACGTAGATCAAGATGTAAAATATGGAATTGATGATATTTGCAATTTACAAAAAGATACACTAAGTTCCATTCAGCGTGGTAGTTTGAAATGGTTGCTTTCATCTATACAAAGTAAGATAACTGGTCGAATCGATTTAAAAGTCAAATACCAAAGGAAATTATTATTTGAAAATATACATTCAGGTGATATTTGCTTTTCAGTAGGGGGCGATAATTATTGTTATGCAGGTGTTGAGATTCTTGGAGCCGTTAATCATTGTCTTCGTAAAAAGCATTGTAAAACTGTACTTTGGGGATGTAGCGTTGAGCCAGAATTATTGAATAATCAGCAAGTAATAAATGATATTTCAAAATTTGATTTAATTACTGCTAGAGAGTCTATATCATATCAGGCATTGAAAAGAATCAATAATAATACATATTTAATTCCAGATTCTGCCTTTACTTTAGATAGAATAGATTTACCTTTACCGACTGGATGGAAAGAAAATAATACGATAGGTGTTAACGCAAGTCCTTTAATTCTATCAAGTGGAAATAATGAAAATATTGTTATGGAAGCATACAGAAAATTGATTATTACTATTATAGAGAATACTGATAGTACTATAGCATTGATTCCACATGTTGTATGGGATAATAATGACGATAGAGAAATTCTAAAACAGTTATATGAGGAGTTTAAAGACACCGGACGACTTGTACTTGTAGATGATTTTAATTGCATGCAGTTAAAGGGATATATTGCCCGGTGCAGAATGTTTATCGGAGCGAGAACACATGCAACGATAGCTGCATATTCGAGTTGTGTACCAACGCTTGTTCTTGGCTATTCGGTAAAATCACGGGGAATTGCTAAGGACTTATTTGGAACTGATAAGAATTATGTCATCTCGGTTCAGGGCATGAAAGATACTAATTTGTTATCTGAAGGGTTTTTGTGGTTATTAGAGAATGAGAAGAGCATAAAATCACATTTACATTCAATGATGCCAGATTATGTAAATAGAGTATATAATGCTGGCACGTTGGTACAAGCACTATAGTCGACGGAGGTAAATTGTATTTTGAAGAATCAATTACGTTCAGGAGTTATTATCTCGTATTTTAATTTGGCTATAAGCTCGTTAATTCCTTTTATATACACTCCCATAATGCTAGATATGCTGGGGCAATCAGAATATGGATTGTATTCTCTGGCACAATCAGCTGTTTCATATTTATCACTATTAAGTTTTGGATTTGGAAGTACGATTATTAGATATATAGCAAAATATCGAGCTGAAGGTAATAAAGAAGCTGTTGAAAAGACATACGGTTTCTTCATTTTGCTTTATAGTATCTTAGCATTATTAGTTTTAGCTGTAGGTGTACTCATATCGAACAATATTGAACCAATCTTTCATCGTGGGCTAACAGGTGATGAACAATCGAAAATGAGAATATTGGTTTTGATCATGACCTTTAATTCAGCACTGTCATTCCCTGTGAGCGTTTTCTCTTCAATGATTACAGCGTATGAACGATATATTTATCGGAAACTGATAGATATGTTGGCTACTGTAGGGGCACCTATTGCAAATTTGGTGGCACTATATATGGGATATGCATCAATAGGAATGTCACTCGCAGCAACAGTGATTCAGTTTATTATGCTACCGCTGTATGCAGGGTATTGTTTTAAAGTGTTGAGACTCAAGCCACGATTTTCTCTTTTACCAAAACCACTGGTTAAAGAATTGTTTGGATTTTCTGCTTTTATTTTCCTAGGATCGCTTGTTGATATGCTTTTTTGGTCAACAGATAAGGTGATTCTAGGAATGCTATCAAGTAGCGTTGCAGTAGCAATATACAATGTTGGAGGTACATTTAATAATATTGTTATGCAGTTGTCTACTTCTATTTCCGGTGTTTTAACACCTAAAATTACAGGTATGGTAGTTAAAAATGCTTCTAAAGACGAATTAACAGAGCTTTTTATTCGAGTTGGACGATTGCAATTTATTGTAATAGCAATTATTGTATCTGGATTTACTGTTTTCGGGCGGGCTTTTATTAACCTCTGGGCCGGTGCAGAATATGCAGATGCTTATTGGGTCACTATTTTAACTATGTTTCCACTTTGCGTTCCTCTTATCCAAAATACAGGGTTAAGTATAGTTATTGCTCAGAATAAGCACCAATTTCGATCAATTGTTTATCTGATTATTGCCATATTAAATGTGATCTCAACTTATTTGACTGTCCCTACTATGGGATATATTGGCGCTGCATTGTGTTCCTGCATCTCTTATCTTTTGGGACAGGGTCTGATTATGAATGGATATTATTATAAAGTAGTCGGTATTGACATACCTTTATTCTGGAAAAATATTTTAAAATTATCTATTATTCCAGGGTGCATGTTGGTATTAGGGTTGATAATTTCAAACTTTTTTGTAATTACAAATTGGGGGACTTTCTTTGTTGGTGTGCTGATGTTTAGTTGTATATATGCAGTCCTAATGTATGGGTTATCTCTTAATGACTATGAAAAGAATATTTTTAGGAAACCTTTATTAAAAGTTGTGAAAATGGTAGTGCAAAAAGATAGATAATTTATAGATATATTTCAAAAAATGATTTCTATATGTTTTTAGCAGGAGGTGATACTAATGCCAAATCTTGCAAATAAAAGTCAATGTACAGGCTGTACAGCTTGCGCAAGCACTTGCCCTCAGAGTTGTATTCAAATGAGAGAGAATGCAGAAGGCTTCTTATACCCTGTGATAAAAGATAATTTTACATGTATTTCTTGCGGGGCATGTGAAAGAATTTGTCCAATATTAAATGATAATCAAAAGAATAAGGAACAAACTAAGGCTTATGCTGCCTTATCTAAGGATGATGGGATACGAATGGAAAGTTCTTCTGGTGGAGTTTTTTCAGAGCTTGCAAAATTAGTTTTGCAAGCCAATGGAATAGTGTATGGGGCAAGTTATGACAAAGATTTTAAAGTAAAGCATATTGGAATTGAAAACGTAGAATTATTAGGGAAATTGCGTGGAGCTAAATATTCACAAAGTGATTTGTCAACGATCTTTCAAACAATAAAGATGCGACTGGATACCGATAGACAGGTGCTTCTTTCAGGGACACCATGTCAAATTGGTGGATTAAAAGCTTTTTTGAAGAGAGATTATAATAATTTATTCTGTATTGATTTTGTATGTCATGGAG
>NZ_JBQHWS010000083.1:0-16115 GCF_052063845.1 Blautia sp. HCP3S3_D9 | reverse complement strand
TACTTTTACTGCCCCGTTCTGGAGCATACAGTCTGTAAAACCACCTGTGGATGCGCCTACATCCATACAGACCTTACCGTCCAGTGTCACATCAAAATTCTTCATAGCCTTCTCAAGCTTCAGTCCGCCGCGACTTACATATGGCAGGGTATTTCCTCTGACTTCGATCTTTACTGTCTCCGGGAACATGGTTCCTGCTTTGTCTTCTTTCTGACCATCTACATATACATCTCCTGCCATGATATATGCCTTTGCTTTCTCACGGGATGGTGCAAGGGCACGTTCCATCATAAGCATGTCTAAACGTTTCTTCATTATTCTCTTACTTCCTCACTATCCTCTATTGCCTGTCGGATATCTGCCACGCCAAGACCGATCCTGGTACGCAGACTGTCCACATTTCCCTGAGGCACAAAGCGGTCCCAAACAGATGCGGATAACACTCTTGCCTCCGGATGACAGGCTTCCATATAAGCAGATACATGTTCTCCGTATCCGCCGCTCTTTACGTTCTCTTCCACTGTTACAAACAGATTGTGGTCTTTTGCAAATTCATCAAGAAGATCCACATCCAGTGGTTTTACAAATCTTGCATTTACAAAAGTCGGGTCATAGCCGTCTGCTTTCAATCCCTGACAGACTTCCAGACAGGACGGAATCATACTTCCCACTCCCAGCACTGCGATCTTCTTTCCTCTGTGGATAATCTCACTCTTACCATATTCTACAGGTGCCTGATACTCCTGCAGTCCCTGGTATGCACTGCCTCTCGGATATCGGATGGCAACCGGTCCGTCATAGTCCACTGCAAATGCCAGCATATCTGCCAGTTCTTTATCATTCTTCGGTGCCAGAACTGTCATATTCGGCATCATGGACAGATACGACAGATCAAAGCATCCCTGATGTGTCTCTCCATCTGCTCCTACCAGTCCTGCCCTGTCAATGGCAAAGATCACATGCAGTTTCTGCATACATACATCATGCAGCATCTGATCCACTGCACGCTGCAGGAATGAAGAATAGATTGCAACTACAGGAACCAGTCCTCCAAGCGCAAGTCCTGCTGCAAAGCTGACTGCATGTTCCTCTGCGATTCCCACATCAAAGAAACGCTCCGGAAATCTCTTTGAAAATTCCACAAGTCCGGTTCCGTCCGGCATGGCTGCTGTAATGGCAGTCAGCTTCTTATTCTTCTCTGCAAGGGAAACCAGCGCTTTTGAAAAAACATCTGTGTAACCTGGTACCGTTTTCTTCTGCAGTACTTTTCCTGTTTTAATATCAAACGGGCCGGTTCCGTGGAATCTGTCCGGATGGGCACTTGCAGGTCCGTATCCTTTTCCCTTCTTGGTCAGAACATGGACAACGACCGGTCCTTCCACGCGTTTCGCTTCGTTAAACAATTTCATCATCTGGCGCATATTGTGACCGTCTACAGGCCCAAGATAGGTCAGCCCCATATTCTCAAACAGCATTCCCGGAATAAAAAGCTGCTTGATACTGCTCTTTGTCCTCCGCATGGTGTCTACCATCGCAGTTCCTACTTTTGGAACTTTCTTGAGAGTTTTTGTCACGCCCATCTTCATCCCTGTGTATGCTTCCGCAGTCCTCAGGGCACTCAGATAGGTGGACATTCCTCCTACATTCCTTGAAATAGACATATTATTATCGTTGATGATGATAATAAAGTTTGTCTTTAATTCCGCAGCATTATTTAACGCTTCATACGCCATTCCTCCGGTGAGGGCACCGTCTCCGATAACAGAAACTACATGATGCTTCTGTCCCAGAATATCTCTGGCACGCACATACCCAAGTCCTGCAGAGATCGAGTTTGAACTGTGTCCTGCATCAAAAGAATCGCAGTCACTCTCACTTCGCTTCGGAAAGCCGCTTAAACCGCCCTCTTTGCGCAGATTCACAAACTCATCCTTTCGTCCTGTAAGGATTTTGTGTGTATATGCCTGATGTCCCACATCCCAGATCAGTTTGTCTTCCGGAAAGTCCAGCACATTATGCAGCGCCAAAGTCAGCTCCACCACGCCAAGATTGGACGCAAGGTGACCACCTGTATGACTGACAGACTGGATTAAAAAGTCTCTGATTTCCTCTGCCAGAGGCTCGAAATCTGCCAACGGTATTTTGTGAATATCATTGGGTTTCTTTATCTTTTCCAGAATCATTTGTATCCTTCCTTTATTTTCTGCGATTTATCAGTTTTTCAATTAATAAATACAGAAATTCGTTATTTTTGTTCAGGCTCTTCAGCAGTTCAACCGCTTTCTCTGAAAGCAGCTCTACCTGCTCAGATGCCTTCTCTATTCCAAAAAGAGTCACATACGTGACTTTATTGTTCTTCTCATCACTGTGTACAGGTTTGCCGAGTTCTTCGTCCGTGCTGGTTACATCCAGAATGTCATCCTGAATCTGGAAAGCCAGACCGATATTTCCGGCAGCTTCTTCCACTACGGAAACTTCCTGTTCATCTGCTCCTGCAAGGATCGCACCTGTCATCATAGATGCCTCAATCAGTGCAGAAGTCTTGTTTCTGTAGATATAATCCAGTATCTCTTTCTCCAGGGGCTTGCCATCATTTTCTACATCAACGCTCTGTCCGCCAAGCATTCCGTGAATGCCTGTTTTCTCTGCCATTACTCTCAGCACATGGATCACTCTGCTCTGGTCTTCTGTAAGAGAAAATGCCTGAAGCATGGTCTCATATGCGTAATTGAGCAGTGCAACACCGCTTAACACACCCATGGCTTCGCCGTAGACTTTATGAGTGGTCAGTCTTCCGCGTCTGTAATCATCGTTATCCAGCGCAGGCAGATCATCATGGATCAGGGAATGGGTATGGATCATCTCCATTCCTGCCATAAACGGCTCCACAACTTTTCCCTCACCGCCGAATAAACGGTAAGTCTCCTGTATCAGGATCGGGCGCAGGCGTTTGCCGCCTGCCAGCATACTGTAATTCATGGCCTGTGCCATTGTCCTGGCAAAGCCTTCTTCTGCAGGCAGAAAACTCTTTATCACGCGCTCCGCATCCTCAGTTCTTTTTGTTAATTCATCTTGAAAATTCACTAAACGTACCATCCTCATTGAGCTGCAGCATCTTCTTCTCCACTGTATCCAGCTTGTCGCTGCAAAGTTTCAAAAGTTCCATACCCTGTCTGTACAGTCTGAAAGAATCCTCCAGTGATGTGTCACGATCCTCCAGCTTTCCTGCCAGCAGATCCAGCTCTGCAAACATTTCCTCCAGAGGTTTCTCCTCCTGTAACTGTTCACTGTTCTCATTCTTCGCCATGGATTCTCTCCTCCTTTACTGTACTCTCAACCTGTGCCTCTATCGTACCGTCTGTTACGGATATATAAATGGTATCCCCATTTTGTACCTGTTCTACACTTGTCAATGTCTTTTTATTCTTGTCTGCCACATAAGAATATCCCTGATTCAGCTTCTTCAGTGGAGAAAGTCCGGCAAAACGTTCCAGATAAATAGACAATCTGTGCCTGTTATCCTGAAGTTTCCGGTTCATTCCGTTCTGAATGGACTCCTCCAGATCTGCCAGACGCTGTCTCTGCTCACGCAGTCTGTTCTCAGGACTCAGATAGCCAAATTTCATCTGAAAATGTTCCAGTTTACTGCGGTACAGGTCCGTTTTGCTGCTCATGGCACGGTAAATTCTCTGCCTGTAAATGCCGACCGCCTCTACTACACTTCGGTAATCATCCACTGCCAGTTCTGCTGCAGCAGATGGTGTCGGTGCACGCAGATCTGCAACAAAATCAGCGATCGTGAAGTCTGTCTCATGACCTACTGCAGAAATGACCGGTGTCCGGCACTGAAAGATTGCCCTGGCTACGATTTCTTCATTAAATGCCCACAGGTCTTCGATAGAACCGCCGCCTCTGCCGACGATGATCACATCTACGCCTGCTGCATCCAGCATCTCGATGCCTTTGACAATACTCTCTGCCGCACCTGTGCCCTGCACAAGAGCCGGATATAAAATAATCTGGAGATAGGGATTTCTTCGATAGGAAATATTGCGGATATCCTGAACAGCCGCACCTGTCGGTGCAGTTACCACACCTAGACGTTTGATAAATCTGGGAATGGGCTGCTTGTACTCCTGTGCAAACATCCCCATATCTTCGAGTTCCTGCTTCAGTGCAAGATATCTCTCATACAAAGCACCGGCACCCTCCAGGGTGATCTCCTTTGCATACATCTGATAGCGGCCGTCACGTTCATATACATCCACACTTCCGCCTACAACTACCTTATCGCCATTCTTCATAGCAAATGCAAGTCCCCGTCTGTGTCCGGCAAACATCACACAATTTAGTGTGCCTGTCTCATCTTTCAGGGAAAAATAGATGTGTCCACTTGTATGGTATTTACAATTGGACACTTCTCCCTTTACATAAATCTTCTGCAGTAAATAATCCTGGGTAAACATATTCTTGATATAACGGTTTACCTGTCCTACAGAATATGCATTTTTCATTCTGTTTTCTCTTCAGCTGCGCTGTTTGCAATCTTACCAAGGATACCGTTTACAAAAGAACCTGAAGTATCGCCGCCGAAACGTTTGGCAAGTTCTACTGCCTCGTTGATGGCTACTCCTGTCGGTACATCCTGGTCATATTTGAGTTCATACACTGCCAGACGCAGGGCTGTCAGGTCGACACGGCTCATTCTCTTTGTCTTCCATCCTTTACTTGTCTCATTTAACAGTGCATCGATCTCGTCTAATTTCTCAAGTACATGACGGTATTTCTGGCTCATGTATTCCTGGTCTTTCTCTGAACGCTCCTCCAGGGTGTCAAAATAAAGTGAAAGCTGTTCACTCATCTCTTCCTCTGAATTAAATTCTGTCATGAACAGTAATTTAAAAATGTGTTCTCTCTGCTCTCTTCTTCGCATAATTCCCGCTGTATAAACAGCTTTCCTTTCTATTATATCTGTTACTGTCCACTTATCTTCGCCCGGCGGATCAGACCATCCGCATCCTTTATAAAACAATTTTTCAATGAACAGTAATCTCTTCTTTTCTTAATTACACAAAAAAGGAAAGGGTTACTTTCCTTTTTCATTCTCCATATCTACACCGGCAATGTGAATGTTGACGTCTGCAACCTCAAGACCTGTCATATTCTCTATGGATGATTTGACTTTCTCCTGGACTTTCTTGCTTGTCTCAAGGATGTTCTTACCATATTCGATGTTCAGGTTCAGATCTACTGTTACGACTCCTTCGAGTACAGTAACCTTAACGCCCTTGGAAAGATTCTTCATTCCAAGCTTGCTTACCAGTTCGTTTGTGATATTGCCTGCCATGGAAGCGACTCCGTCTACTTCTGTAGCAGCAAGTCCGGCAATGATAGCGACCACTTCGTCTGCGATCTGAACTTCACCAATGCCGCCTAAATCCTGTATTTTATATGTTGTTCTTTTCTCTGCCATTGGAAAACCTCCTGAGGAATTCTTTGTCACTGCTCATATTCTGTTTCTCCGAAAGTCTGTATTACGAGATCTGTTCCGGAAATAAAATGAGCAGGGACTTTCATAGTCTTTGTTTATTATACCAAATCGGCAGATAAATGAAAAGGGTTATTTGCTGAATTCCGTTAATATTAAGCCCGGATTTCTGTCTTCTGTCATTCCGACACTCCATGAATTTACGAAAAGGAGCAGCGGATTTCCCTTAAGGTCAGTTACTTTCTTCATGTCAGAAGTTCCGACGATCTTGTCCACTTTTACCTCTTCCTTGTTTGCGATCCAGCGGATATGCTCATATGGAAGTGTTTCCAGACGGATGTCTACGTTGTATTCATTTTCCAGACGATATTTCAGAACATCAAACTGCAGGACACCTACAACGCCTACGATGATCTCTTCCATACCTGTATTAAATTCCTGGAAGATCTGGATCGCACCTTCCTGGGCGATCTGGTTGATACCTTTAACAAACTGCTTTCTCTTCATGGTATCGATCTGGCGGACTCTTGCAAAATGCTCCGGTGCAAATGTCGGTATTCCCTCAAATGCGAATTTCTTTCCAGGTGCGCAGATGGTATCACCGATAGAAAAGATACCCGGGTCAAAGACACCGATGATGTCTCCTGCATATGCTTCGTCTACAACATGACGGGACTCTGCCATCATCTGCTGTGGCTGGAGCAGACGCATCTTCTTGTCACCCTGCACATGATATACTTCCTGGGAAGCATCGAATTTGCCGGAACAGATTCTCATAAATGCGATTCTGTCTCTGTGAGCTTTATTCATATTTGCCTGAATCTTAAATACAAATGCTGAGAAGTTGTCATCCATCGGGTCGATCTCACCGGCATCAGACATTCTCGGAAGCGGGGATGTTGTCATTTTCAGGAAATGCTCCAGGAATGTTTCCACACCGAAGTTTGTCAGAGCGGAACCGAAGAATACAGGGGTTAATTCTCCCTTGCTTACCAGTTCCTGATCAAAGTCTGCACTTGCTCCGTCCAGAAGTTCGATCTCGTCCAGAAGCTGTGCTTTCTGCTCCGGATCCATGATCTCGTCTGCACGGCTGTCGCTTAACGGGATTTCCTCGATGACACCCTCTTTGGTTCCTTTCTGTGTATCAGAGAAAGTAAGGATTTTCTCTGTATTACGGTCGTAAACACCGCGGAATTTCTTACCGGAACCGATTGGCCAGTTGATCGGGCAGGTTGCGATCCCGAGTTCTTTCTCGATCTCATCAAGCAGGTCAAATGTGTCGTTTGCATCACGGTCCATCTTGTTGATGAAAGTAAAGATCGGGATGTGGCGCATTACGCAGACCTTGAATAACTTTCTTGTCTGTGCCTCGACACCCTTGGAACCGTCGATTACCATGACTGCTGAGTCTGCTGCCATAAGAGTACGGTAGGTATCCTCTGAGAAGTCCTGATGTCCCGGGGTATCCAGAATGTTGATGCAATAGCCGTCATAATGGAACTGGAGAACGGAAGATGTAACGGAAATACCTCTCTCTTTCTCGATCTCCATCCAGTCTGATACTGCATGGCGGGCAGTTGCCTTACCTTTAACACTTCCGGCAAGATTGATAGCTCCGCCATACAGCAGGAATTTCTCGGTCAGTGTGGTCTTACCTGCATCCGGGTGGGAAATAATGGCAAATGTTCTTCTTTTTTCTATTTCGTTCGTATACTTAGACACGTTTAGCCTCCTGTGTGCGCTTTCTTAATTATTGTTATATTGGTTTCTTCGTAACTGCAGAGATATCGGACAGTTACGTATCTTTATTCGTTTTACCTAATACCATGATTGCAAAATTATTGCAGTTCACTGCATACCTGAAAATATGCTTCGTGGCACATGCCCTGCAAACAATTTTTCTGCATATAATCACTGATATTAGCTACGTTTCCTATTTTTTTACAGCATTCCTATTCTAGTATATGCACTGGTTTCCTGTCAAGATATATGTTTAGGATATTCGTTATTCATCGTATATTAGTCATAAATATCTGTTGTGTCGATCGTGGCATCTTCATATGGCTGTGCGGATGTCTCACTGTCCTCATAGGAAGTGTCATCTGCAGATGTATCTACCGTATCACTTTCCGCTACATCTTCGCTTTCTTTTAATGGCGTGATCACGATATTCTCTGCGGCGATCCCGGTTTTTCTTTTTACGATGTCTTCGATCTGGGCGCGTTGTGCGTCAGAGAGTTCGGCATCCGGGATTACGACATCTGCGGTTTCACCGGTGAGATTTACTACCACATCCTTAAAGCCTTTCGCCTCAAGCAGAAGTTCTGCGGCGGCTTCTTTCTCTGAGAGGTCTGTCATAGAGACCATAGTATGTATGGCTTCCTGTTTTTCTTCATCATCAATACTCTCGTTGTTGATAATGTCCTGCAGATCTGCCTTGTTCTGGGAACGGACCTGTTCTCTGCTGATCTTTGCCTGAGCTGCAAAACCTGTGGAGCCTGTTAGTACAGCTTCACCTGGAGTATCTGTTTCCTGAGTATCTGTGAGACTGTCATCTGTAAGACCGGTACCCGCCTGGTTTTCATCCAAAAGGGCTGTCTCATCTGTGAGATCATATCCTGCATCTTCAAGGATACTGCTGCTGTCTGTGCTTGCCTCCTTATCCTTAAATCCAAGATCTACATCTGCAAAGTTCAGATATCCTGCTACTGCAATAAGAATTGCCAGTGACGTAATGATGACCTGATTTTTTTTGATGACTTTTTTCACATTTCTCTCCTCATTTCATTTTCATTATTCTAATTCTATGAGCATCTACCTGAAATAATGCCATGACCGCCTGCTGAATATTCTGGACTACTACAGGATCTCCCCCGCCCTCTGCCGAGATCAGGACTCCTGTCACCTGTATGGTGCCGGAATTATAAAAGCTCTGCTGGTCTTTCTTCTCATCTGTCATCAGGATGACCTGTACTTTTCCCACTCCGTCTACGTTCGTAAGAAGTGCTTCCAGTTTTTCCTCCAATTCGCTCTTCTGTGCATCTGCAGTCTGAATGGATACAGAGGTGTTCTTTTGCTGTTTACTGGAGACCGGCATGGCCGCTACTGCCAGAAGTATTCCAAGAAGTAACAGAATTCCCCACTTTGCCGGACTCATCTTTGACAGTCCGGATAGTAAGCCGGCTTTGTTTAAGTCCCCATTCTTCCACCAGTTCATCTGCAAGCCTCCTTTTCTCCTCCTGCGAAATATCTTTCTCCAGTGTGACTGCTGCCTGTGTGTCTTCTCCTTCTATATTTACTTTTACCTTATATACTTCTATGCCTCTTTTTTCCAAAGATTCCCGGATTTTCTGTTCCAGTTCCAGCTCGTAACCTTTCTCCAAATAAACTTTCTGGAGATTTTGAAATTCCTGAAGTTCTTTTTCCCTGTTTTCTTTGGAAAAGTTATCCAGAAAACTCTCTGTCAGTTCCGGGCCTTTTCCGAGGATAGAGAATACGGGAGTGCTCATCATGAAGATCAGGAGCAGACCCATGAAAAAGCGGACGTATTTCTCGTATTTCTGATCCGGGACCAGATTGAGGATGGCGGTAAAAAAGATGTAAAATACTGCGAGATTTCTGATCCATAAATATAATTCTTCTTTCATCACGATACCCCCGCAATAATGATCAAAAACGTTAACATGCAAAGAACTTCCGCTGTCAGAAGCAGCTTCAGAAGCAATGCGCACCCCTCTCCGATCGTACCAAGTGCGCCTACAACTCTCTTATCAGAGATTGGCTGTGCGAGTGCTGCCAGGAATCGGTAGATCAGGGACAGGCTTCCATAGTGGATCACCGGACCTGCGCAAATAAACAGAAGTATGATCACGATCACTACTCCAAGACTGTTTCGCACCATCACTGCACTGGTCAGGACAAGTTCTGTCACTGCAGTTACTGCATTTCCGATTCCGGGAATCGCAATTGCTGTTTTTCCGATGGCGGAGCGTTTCAGGGTGTCGATCACGGGACTTACCATGTTCCGCACAATCTGAAGTCCTACTACAGTTCCCAGAAGTGTTTTGAGTCCCCAGCTTACGGCAATGTCCAGAAGTTCTGCCATCTTGGTGAGCATTTCCTCTTTCGACAGATGGTTCACCATTTTCAGGAGAACGCTCAGGTTTATGACCGGCAGAAATAAATTTACAAGGAGCCACTGGATTGCCCATACCATCAGCAGAACGCCTTCGTAGAAAACTGCTGCTGTGGCTGCACCAGTGGAAGCGGTTACTGTCATGAAATAGGCAGGGGACAGAATTTTCATAAAATTCACAAGCCCTAGGAGACGCTGTGACAGTGTGCTTCCAAGCTGTGTAAAATTCTCCATAAGGATCATGAACAGAGCCAGATAAACAATGTAGAAACTGATATTTCCAACCTGTCCGTTTCCGAAAACATCTGCGAATTCTGCCAGTACTGCAGCGATTAGAATGATCAACAGCAGTTTCATGATCAGACCTTTTTCGTTCTCTATTTCCGAAAAAAAGAGACTGTACAAAAAGCTCCGTACAGTCTCTTTTGAAATGGGGTCGTCCCCGTTTATAATGTTTGTCAGTACTTTTCTGACTGAAAAAGAATGGTCTGCCATGATCTCATCCAGCATCTTCTGCATGTCGTCGATCTGGATTTCGTCCAACAGATTCTCCTGTAATATCTGCGATGTGGAATCCTCCTGTTGTTCTGTCTGTTCAGCGGCATATGCCAATACTGTCTGATTCTCAAAAAATGCAATGCTTTGTATTGCAATACACAATATAACTCCAAATATAAGAATATCTGTCAAAGTCTTTCCCGAAAATCTTCTTCGCATCCTGGTCCATCTTTCAGTACGCATCTCCATACATGTAACCCACCATTTAATTATACACCTCTTTCTAATTCTGCATCTTACTTTGGATTCATGCCGTATTATTTTCCATGCAATCCGCTTCATATCATAAACTCCGAAATCGTATCCAGAATTGCCAGCAGTACCGGCATACTCAATACCATTACTGACAATTTGCAAAAGAGATCGATCTGTGTTCCGATAGTCTGATAGCCTGCGTCTTTGCAGATCGCAGAGGAGAACTGGCCAATATATGTAATTCCGATGATCTTTATCAGAACTGTGAGATAGCTGCTGTCCATGGGGAAGCTCTCTTTTAATCTGTTCATGGTTTCAAATAAGTAGGAAACCTTTCCTGCTGCCAGTCCGAGGATCAGAAAACCGGTTGTCATGGTCACAAGTGCTGCAAACTCCGGCCGGGTTTCTTTCAGGATAAAGCCAAGCATCATTCCGCAGATTCCCATGATCGAAACTTTTACAATGTCCATAGTTTCTATGCCTCCCGTTGATCCACAATAACATGTCCGACAGATACTCTTTCAGCAGATGATTTTGTGGAGATTCATACTCTGCTCATAGTACAAATAATTGCTGGATACTTTCAAACAGTTCATAAATATACGGCACGATCCAGAACAGTACCATCAGCAGTCCCGCAAGACTCACCAGAAAAGCCTGTTCATCTCTTCCGCTGTGCTTCAGAATCTGGCAGAGAATAGAAACCAGGATTCCCACTGCAGCGATTTTAAAAATAAGACTTATCTCCACAATTTCTCCTTTCCGGCTTCTGCCTCTGATTTCTTACTTACAATTGTCCAAATACACAAACATATTTATTCCTGAACTTGTTATGCATTCACCAAAGCTGGCACTATATATCATATCACTTTTAGAAAAAGAGCACCGCCACAAATATTCCGCCCAGAATACCCAGACTGCGGTACAGCTTTTTCTTTTCCCGGAAGTCTTTCTCCAGTTCTCTAATTGCATATTCTGTTTCTTTTTCCATCTGGTCCAGCTGTTTCAGTTGCATGTCCAGGCCCAGATATCCAAGCTTGTCTCCGAGAGAGTAAAACCGGTTCCTTTCTTCTTCGGAAAGGCAGTCCAGATTCAGACATTTTTCGGCGCAATCCCGGAAGATTTTTCCAAATGATGTGCCTGTTTTTTGCCGCATTTCCTGTGCAGTAAGTATAAAAAATTCTCTGTACTTTCCTGCCAGTTTCCCGGAGGCGCCTGTAAAGGCATCGTACAGAGATTTATTTCCATAACGTATTTCTCCTCTTAAGAGGATGATCATCCGTAAGATCATTTCCAGCGTTTTTTTTCGTCCGGTAAGTTCGCTGCCTGCGGCAAATCCCAGACCTGTGCCGGAAATCATAATTACACATAATCCTATTGTTTTAAGCATACCCTACCATTTTCGTCAAGCACTGCTTCCAGACATCCTGCCTGGTCATTCTTATCAAGGATGATGTAGCGCTCAAATACTTTCTCGCCCATCAGCTTATAAAAAAATGGCTGATCCAGAACATCTTCCAGACAGTTCCCGTGAGCGGTTGCGATCAGTTTACATCCGCAGTGGATCACGGACTCTACTGCCTTGAAATCTTCTTCGCACCCCAGCTCGTCTACCGCTACCACATCCGGTGACATGGAACGTACCAGCATCTGCATCCCCTCTGATTTCGGGCAGCAGTCCAGCACATCTGTGCGCATTCCCAGATCATTCTGCGGGATTCCCTGATAGCATCCTGCAAGTTCGCTTCTCTCATCCACCACACCAACTGTCAATCCCGGGGTGTTTGCCCAACCGTTGCTCAGTTGTCTGATAATATCTCTCAGAAGCGTAGTCTTTCCGCAGCGTGGCGGTGAAATGATCAATGTGTTTGCAACCCATTTCTCTGTGCGGATATAAGACATTACTTTGTCCGCACATCCCTGGATCTCATGTGCCAGGCGGACATTGATACAGGAAATGTATTTCATTCCCATGATCCTGCCTCTGTCCAGCACTACTTTTCCGGTCACTCCTACTCTGTGGCCGCCCTGAACACTGATATATCCCTGTCTGATCTCATCTTCATAAGCATACAGGGAATATCCTGTCACGTATTCCAGTGTTTCTGTCAGGTCTTCCCTTGTGACCAGATACTGTTCCTGACCGGGTTTCCTTAAGAAACACTCTCCACCGTCATATGTCAAAAATAACGGACGCCCTACTCTCAGGCGTATCTCATATAATTTATCATAGTCAAGCTTCGCATCCATTAGTAGCTGCCGGATATTTCCGGCAAACAGGTTCTCAATCTGCTGCGCTTCTATGTGTCTCACCTCTTTACACTTAATATATGTGGACAAACCGGTTTTATTACCTCTGTCAGGAATAATCTTCTTCCATTTTCGTAAGATCCAGTTTCAAAACACGGTCTACCACGTTGCCTGCATACCCCCTGTATGCATAGGCACCCGATTCAAAAAGTACATAGAGATTATCTCCGTCTACCACGATCTGCTCGATCATCTCAGGCATTCTGCATGATCTGGCGGAATTTTCATTTACATACAGTCTCTTATCCGACTGCTCGTAAAAGACGATCCTGGACGGCAGGATTCCAAAGGAATGCGAAAGAAGCAGCTTGTCATTGTAGAAAGCCATTCCCTGTGCCTGCTCTGAGATCGTGGAATAATCCAGCGGAACTGCCATCTCAAACATCATGCCCAGTTCCTCGTCAAACGTATTGACCAGATCTCCCTCATCGTCCACCGCATATCTCGCGATCGTACTCTCTGTATATTTATTAAAACATCCCACATACAGGCATCCTTTGTAAAAAGTCATAAAGGAATCACGAACGATTCCGTAAAGGCTGCATGTCTGGTTTACCTGTACGGGCATGCGGTTATCTGCATAACTGTATTCACGCAGTACATCCATCTTAATGCTGATTGCCTGCGCGATACCATTTGTATTAGAAGAATACCATAACATGTCATGGTCCGGATCATAGGCAAGGCCGCCTACATGGGGAAGACCCGGCAGTATCACTTCTTTGATAAATCTGTGCGTTTCCTTATTGATCACGTATATGACAGAGTTATGTTTTCCTGTATGACAGTAGGCACTTATCAGAACATATTCGTCTGTGACCGCCAGGCCCTGAGGGGTCATGGAGGTACATACTGCCTGTTCAGTACCCTGTGCATTCAAGAATGTTCTCGTATATTTCAAGCCCGGAATAATATAAGTTCCGTACTCTTTCTCTTTTTTTCTGCCGTCAAAGGCAAAGTTATTCAGTTCCTCCTGCTGAGACAACATCTGAAGCTGTCCCCTCAGCGAATATACCGCAGCATCCTGATTGGTTACCAGATATTTCGCAGGAGGTTCTGTTCTACCTCTGTATACATAGGCATATCCCCAGAAAGCCAGTCCCAGTGCCAATACCACCACCAGCACTTTCACTGCCAGTCTCCGGATTTCTTTCTTCGTTTGTTTGTTCATGTCTTACCCAAGTAGTATGATGTCTTCAAACTTCCAGCTGATCTCCATGGGATTCATTGCCCAGACTGCTCCGCTGTATCCCTCTTCCATATCCAGAAGCATATGGCTTCCCTCATCCATGGATATACTCCGAAGATCTCTGGAAAGTCCCTCTCCCGTCCATTTAATATAGGCTTCCCGCAGCACCCACTGTTCAAAAAATTTCTTCTCTGCATCTGCTCCTGCCAGGATTTCGTCATACTGCGCCTCTGGCACCATGCGTCTGAGCATTCTTTCGTAATTGGCCTTACGGTGAACCTGCACATCGATTCCGACTTCCTGATCAGCAAGGAGACATACCACATAGTCCCCTGAATGGCTGATGTTATAATGCAGGGACGGACGGTAGGACAAAAATGGTTTCCCGTGTTCTCCCTCTGCTCTCGGCTCATATTTCAGGTCAATATTGAATTCTTTTCTGAGCGCAGTTTCCAAAAGTTTCTCGGCGATCATATGCTCCATATGTGCGCCTGCATATTCTTCCCGTATTTTTGTATAATAAATAATCCCTTTATTCATAGGCCCGTCTCCTCAAGGAACCGGGATGGTTCCAGTTCCTTCTCATACTGGCGTCTCACGTAGGCAAGCACAAGCTTCTTCTTCGCTCTTGTCATGCCCACATAAAACAGTCTTCGTTCTTCTTCTACTGCTTCTGCAAGAACTGCCTTACGGTAAGGGATGCTTCCCTCGTTGACATTCAGGATGTATACGATATCATATTCCAGACCTTTCACTGCATGGAGGGTGGATATGGTCACACCCTCCCTGTGATCCTGCTGTTTCCTTGCCTGCTCATTCAGGCGTTTCGTATATTCCTCTATATATGCCTGCCACTGCGCCAGGGTTTTCATGCCTTTTGCACTCTCATGGATCCGGTCCAGAGTCTCAAGCAGTTCCTCTGGTTTTATTTTACGATACTGTGCATATTCGCGCAAGTATTCTTCGAATCCCATTCCTTTTCTGATGAAATTAATCGCAGCAAAAGGAGAAAGTGTACCAAGAATCCTCAGGTGTGTCTCCAGCGTGGTGATCCTGTCGCACATCCAGTCTTTATCTTTATAGTATTCCCGTAGTTCCTCGAAATTAATCTTTGAACTCTTCAGCGCTTCTCTGGAAATATATCGGTTCGGACGGTTCATTACTTCCAGAAAATTCTTCCTGCTCCTGTCTCCTGCCGCCATTTCAAGATAAGCCAGTATCGTCCGGCAGATCCAGTGGCGGAAAAGATTGGGAAGCTGTTCTTTCATTGTAAACGGAACCTGATATTCCATCAGTGCATTGATCAGACCTTCCGATTCTTGATTGGTACGAAGCAGGATCGCAGTATTCAGAAGATCCTCGCCACGTTCCAGCCTTTTCTTCAGTGCTGCCACCACGCACATGTATTCTTCTCTTGGATTGTCAAATTCCTTACAGGTTACAGGCATACCCTCTTCATTTGGAGTATCCAGCTGCTTTTTGAAACGTCTGGTATTGCATCCGATCACTTTCATAGCTGTGCGCAGGATATTTTTGCTGCATCGGTAATTCACATTCAGAAGAACCGTCTCTACCTTTGGATAATCCTTTGTAAAATTCAGCATGATCTCCGGTCTTGCTCCGCGGAAATGATAGATGGACTGGTCGTCATCCCCTACGATAAACAGGTTGTTTGCAGGTGCCGCCAGCATCTGCAGGATCTTGTACTGTAAGCTGTTGATATCCTGAAACTCATCCACCAGGATATAGACAAACTTTCTCCGCCATGCATTCAGGATGTCCGGTCTCTGGGAAAAAAGTTCATAGCAGCAGAGGATCATATCATCAAAATCCAGCTTGCGTTTCGCTTTCAACGCCTGCTTATATCCACGATAAATATCCCGAAATATCTCATCCGAACAACAGGACGCATAATAATGCTCTGGAGAAATACAGTTTCCCTTTACGACACTGATCTCCTTGGCAACCTCCTCAATGAAGTCTCCCTCCTGTGCCATCTCCTGTCCATATTTCTCGGTCATCTCACGGAGAATGCTGAATTTCTCTTCTTCGGAAAGAATATTAGCAGCACTCAGATGATACGCTGCTTTCAGAATCCCATAAAAAATTCCGTGGAATGTTCCAAAAGTAACTTCACTTCTGTCCTGTCCCACGAATTTCAAAAATCGTTCTTTCATCTCTGTTGCCGCTGCTCTGGAAAAAGTTACAACCAAAATAGAAGAAGCCGGTATCTTCCCCTC
>NZ_JBQHWS010000082.1:0-16142 GCF_052063845.1 Blautia sp. HCP3S3_D9 | reverse complement strand
GGCAAGTGCACCTACCCGTCGCTTCAGATTATCTGCAGTAATGCCGCTGCTTCTGTAATCCTTCACGATCGCTTCTATATAAAGATTCCTCTCCAGCTCATCGGAAAGCTCCAGCAGCATCTGCGCACACCGTTCAAAGAAACGGTTCTGACCCTGAGGATCTTCCATTGAAAAATCTCTCTCCGCCATATGCACCCGGAACATAAAGCTGTCCGTCGCCTGTTCCAGACGTTTCTCAAACTCCTCTGCACCAAGTGCCTTGATAAATTCGTCCGGATCCTTGTGTGGTCTTAGATTTACCACTCTGGACGTCAGACCTGCCTCACGCAGGATTGGAATTGCACGAAGGGCAGCTTTTACGCCAGCTTCATCACTGTCATACAGCAACAGAACTTCCTGTGTATAGCGCTTCAACAGGCTTGCATGTCCCGAAGTAAGTGCAGTTCCCAGTGATGCCACTGCATTGGTAAATCCTGCCTGATGCATGGAAATTACATCCATATACCCCTCACACAGGATCAGATAATTCTTTCTCGTTGTTCTTGCAACATTCAATCCGTACAAGTTCCGGCTCTTATCAAAGATCGTCGTCTCCGGTGAATTCAAATATTTCGGCTTCCCATCTCCCATAACACGGCCTCCGAATCCGATCACACGGCCATTCACATCCATGATTGGAAAAATAACTCTGTTCCAGAACTTATCATACATGCCCCGGCGCTCATCTACATTAAACAGACCAGAGTCTCTCAAAAGATCATCACTGTAATTCTTAGATTTCAGAAATTTGTACAGATCATCGCTGTATTTGTCCGAATATCCCAGTCCGAACTTCTTGATTGTTTCCTCACTTAATCCTCTGCCTGTCAGATATGCATATGCCTGCTTTCCAGTTTCGCGCCGCAGCTGATAATAAAAATACCTCGCTGCAAGTCTGTTGATCTCCAGAAGGACAGCCCTGCGTTCTGCCTTCCGTTTTGCCTCTCCGGAATATTCAATCTTCGGAAGCTGCACTCCGGCACGGTCTGCCAGATGCTGCAGCGCTTCTCCAAATGTATAATTCTCATACTCCATCACAAAGTTAAATACATTCCCGCCTGCTCCGCAGCCAAAACAATAGTACATCTGCTTTGACGGGGTCACAGAAAAAGAAGGGGTCTTCTCATTATGAAACGGACATAATCCGAAATAAGTGCTTCCTCTTCTGTTCAGCTTCACATACTGGGATACAACATCTACAATATCATTCTTCATTCTGACTTCTTCAATGATATCGTCTGAATAACGCATGTCCCGTCCTCCTTCTTAATAGACTTCCCATGCTCTTGGTATGTAAATCTCCCGGAACTTCTCCATAGAATACTGATCTGTCATTCCAGAAAGATAGTCACATACTACCTGTTCCTTCTTCTCTCCCCGCATGATCAGTTCTCTGTACTCTGTTGACATTGCCTCCGGGTGTTCAGCATAATATTCATATAGTTCCGTCAGCATCTTCACTACCTTAGATTCCTCTTTGTGGGCTACAGGATTCTCATATACATTCTGAAACATCAATGCTCTCAGTTCCATCATTGCTTCGTAAATCTCTGCTGACATCTTTATGGTATCCTGCTCCAGACTGTTCTCTATGATATTATGGACAAATGTATTAAGCCGCTCCCGGGTTGTATACCCCAGAAGTATTCGCAAAGTAATCGGAATATCATCCTCTGTAATGATCCCGGCTCTCTGTGCATCATCCATATCATGATGAATATATGCAATCTTGTCTGAAAGTCTCACTACCTGACCCTCAAGAGTGGATGGATTTCCGCTGGTCCTGTGATTCAGGATTCCGTCCCGGACTTCCCAGGTAAGATTTAATCCCTCTCCATTCTTCTCCAGTACCTGTGCAACCCTGACACTCTGTTTATAGTGGGCAAAGCCATCCGGATTCACTGCATCAAGAGCTCTCTCTCCGGCATGACCAAAAGGCGTATGTCCAAGGTCATGTCCAAGTGCGATTGCTTCCACAAGATCTTCATTCAGTCTCAAAGCCTTAGCTATGGTTCTGGCTATCTGTGATACCTCGAGTGTATGTGTCAGTCTGGTTCTGTAATGGTCACACTGAGGTGCCAGAAAAACCTGTGTCTTATCCTTCATCCTGCGAAAAGCTTTGCTATGAAGGATCCTGTCTCTGTCTCTCTGATAGACAGTCCGTACATCGCATTCTTCCTCCTGCCGCTCTCTGCCTCTGGAAAAAAGGCTGCATGCAGCATAGGGGCTGAGCATCTTTTGTTCTCGTTGTTCCATGCTTTCCCTTATATTCATAAGCGGTACCTCCACAAGCTGACAAAATACCTCTTATTAATTATATTCTACATAAAAATTCAAATTCCTCTTTTTTTCAAAAAAAATTTGATTTTTTTTTATTTTTTCAAAAAAGGTGTTGACATTATCTTTTATCTTTGGTATAGTATCACTTGTCGCGAGGGAGAGCAAAAGAATCCCAAAGAAATGCGATATGCGGAAGTGTCGGAACTGGCAGACGAGCAAGACTAAGGATCTTGTGAGCATTGCGCTCGTGTGGGTTCAAGTCCCATCTTCCGCATTTAAAGAATGAGGAACTGTGAGGAGTCATGGTGCCTTATTTTTTTGCGTTTTTGTCATAAAAGGATGTTAAAAATGGGATACAGCGGAATCCCATCATCCCTGCAGCGTTTCAAAAATGCACAAGTCTCTACATAAATATAAATATCCAGCCTTCCAATAAATCCATTCTTCTCAAATACAGTAATAAAAACTCCCGGAGAAATCGTACCTTTCTGTGGATGTTCCCATCTTACAAGAGCCTCAGCTCCAATAATCTGATCATTCTGCATATCATACTTTGGCTGAAAATATGCCTTGAACTGTTTTGTCTTAAGAGCTCCCTTCATCTCACCCAGACTCTCCAATGTCAGTGTCACAAAGTGATCCGCCTCATATCTGCAGCAGAGAGCCTTACTGTCTCTGCAAAGCTCCCGGATTACCATAGCCAGATACTGTAAAAAGCGATCACCTGACCGGACTCCATACAGATCATTGATCAACTTAAAATTCTCAACATTTATAAATACAATACTTGCCTGCTCCTTCGGATGTTTCTCCAGAAACTCCTTTCCTCTCAGATAAAATCCTTCTTTATTCAGAAGTCCTGTCAGAGAATCTCTTTCTATTTTCTTTCGGTAAAGCTCCTGCTCTGCTTTCTCAAACTTTCTTGCCGTTTTTTTCTTATTATATACTACAAATCCCAGACATACTGCCGCAAAGGCCACAGCCGCAAACACGACCATTGCATTACCCCTCTGCAGTTTTCCTGTTATTTCTTCTCCTCTGCCTCCACCTTCATCCAAAAATTCTTCAGTTCCGACTGTAACATGTTCTGTGTACTGTTCACCACCAACACACAGTTTCACCGGATAGAATACAGAATACAGAAAACATAAAAACTAAGATAAAAAGTACAGTCGACAGCTTTCGTATTCTTGCGTTCATATGCCACCCTCTTAAGTTATTTCTTTTTCAAATTGTTTTTATTGTAGCACATTATCGCATTAAACGCTATATTGTTTCTTATTTTACAGTATTACAACGATAAACACCCAGTCTGAACCCGCAAACTTCATTTGCATTTCAGATATCATCAACGTAATTCCGCAATTCTGCTGACAGCCACATAGATCTCCTGAATTTTATACCAGGTTGGATAATCTACAATTCCCGTCTGTCCCAGTCCAAAAATCCCCTGAAAAACCCAGACTGCATTTTTCGTCGCATCCCCATAGATTCCGTCTACTGTTACAGTCGGTACCGCCGGATATGCTCCTGCGATCGTATTTAACTGTTCCTGGATCTGGCTTACTTTATTTCCCGTTGCCCCAATATCCAGATCATATCCCGGCCAGGATGCAGGAATACCGGATACTGCCTCTGCTACATTAATATACATATCATTTCCATAAAAAGCCCTCAGAATCTCAATCGCAGAATATCCCTGATCTCCCAGCGCCTTACTGCCCCACTGTGTCATCCATCCTCTGCTCCTGCACTGTACCTGCTTTCCGTCACAATACTGTGTCAGGATAGGCTGACGTACATTTGGCCTGGATAGATAATTTTCAAAAAGTTCATCTACGATACGATCGATGCTGTCGAAAATATTTCTGCCATAAATCCATTTGTGGTCATATGCTGTGGAAGATGTGATTGTAAAATCATAACCCTTATTCCGGTACGTCGTGATAGTCAGTAATTCGGGGTAGGGTGAAGAAGTCATTCAGATTGATTTTGAAGCGGATATTGATATTATCTCTGGTAATATCAATTCTCTCGATCAGCTTATCTACAAGCACTCTCTTTGTTGTAGTATCTGCATTCCAGAACACATCCTGCCATGTGGGAATCCTGCTTCTGATGTTCTCCCAGTCATCCATGGAAACTTTCATTGCGTCCAGTTCTGCTTCCTTTTCTTCTACAATCCTTTTATGCTTCTTTTCCAGTTCCCTATGCTTCCTGATGATATCTGCCAGTTCCTCCAGACTTAAAGGATAATCTCCTGTCATGGCATTTGGAATGTTGCTCTCCATAACTGCAATCTTATTCTGGATATTTTTCAGTTCACTCTGCTCCCTGTCCAGTTCCGACTGCTTGATTACTTTCTGCCGGTTCTGATTTTCCTCAATCTGAGTAAATACATTCTCATTCTCCTGAAGCTTTCCGATATATTCAGCAAGTGCCTCAAATACCATAGGTTCAATCTGATCTGCGCGATACTGACTGGTTTTGTTATGGGGAACCCCGCTCCAGGCATTCTGGCATTTATAAATAGCTATCTTACTGGTACGCCTTTCTCCTGTATCCTTAATCGTCCAGTAATTATATCTGCTGCCATTTGTCATTTTTCGTCCACAGTAACCACAGTGAAGAACATCAATCAGTGCAAGCATCCCACTGTTTCTTCTTATTATAGTGACATCCTTATTTTCCGGAGATTTAATATATTTGTCACCTCTCTGTTTTCTGGTATCCTGTGTTCGGTTCCACACATTCTCATCTATAATCGTAATTTCAGGATCAGGCTTCTCGGCATATACCCAGTCTCTGCTTTCCAGCTTGTGATATCTGCCATCAATCCGTTCTCTCCGCTTATAGGCTGTATAGCCTGCATAAATTGGATTTGTAAGAATACTGACAATCGTACCACACTTCCAGACATCTCTGGGTGCTCTGTTCTTATAAACCTCATGCTCATTCAGAATCCTGGCAATCTTCGCCGCTCCAAATTCTTTATGTAAAGAAAGTTCATAAATATATTTTACCACTTCTGCCTGCTCCGGCACAACTACCAAATGATGCAAGGCACGGCCATGTTTGCTGACTTCCCCGGAAAGTTCCAGCTTATATCCGTATGGAGCCTTTCCACCCATGAACTTCCCTTTCTGCACCAGCTTCTGTGCGGTATCCTTTACACGCATTCCTGTATCGGAACTGCTTTTCTGGGCGTTTCCATATCTCAATGCCAGCATCATCTGACCCATGATATCATCAGATTCCGGGGAAATGCAGCCATCTTTAACTGTATAAATATCCACGCCAAAACTTTTCAAGCTCATAACATATGCGCCGATTTCCCACATACGCCTGCCGATACGGTCATCCTTGTATACAACCAGGATATCATATTCTTTCGCTTTTGCATCCTGCAGCGCTTCCTGCAGAATATTTCTGTCTGCCACTGCATTCTTGTAACCACTGTTACTGCCCTCGAAATATTCCTTTTCATCCAGCTGCCAGTCAGACTGGCTGAATATGTAATCTTTCACAAGCTGTCTCTGCACACTTAAATCTCCGTCCGCTTCCAGCTGCTGGTTGGAGCTTACACGGAGAAGCATTCTGACTCTCTTCATTGGATTTATCCTCCTAAAAAAATACAGGGGCAGGAAAATTTCCTGCCCCATTGGCCTTAACTGATGTAAATCTTGCGGGATTTCTCTTTCAGTTCTCCTGAAATGATGTCTTTCACTTCCTGCTCGATCAGTTCATCTCGCGCTGACTTTGGTGGAAATTCAAAGCTAATCTGCATGCCGTTCCGCTTGATTTTAACTGTGTCATATATCTTGTCTGTCATTGGCTTCCTCGCAGAGATTGCCTTTTCTACAATTTTATTGCTTGACAGCTCGTCATATGTAATCTTATTCATTTCGATGCCCTCCTTATACAGTAACCTGTCTCTGTTTTATAATCTGTTTTCACAATTATTGGTCTTCCAATACGCCGTCCCTCAATTTCCAAGTCTCCAATAGCTATAGATTCTCCAATTTTCAAATGCTTTAACTGCAAAATCATGCGTTCCACATTCGTTCCATCAATCTGCTGAGCAAGAATTCTGGCTTCGCTTACTGCCGGCCGAAAATATAATCTCACAGCAGCTTGGTTCAATGCTACCAAAGTTTCCTTTGAAAACGTTGCCAATGTTTGTGTCGCCAGTACCATATCCACACCGTACTTTCTGGCTTCTCTGAGCATCTGTTCAATGGAAGAATTTTTCCCTAACATCAGATTTTGGAATTCATCAATCACCACTGTAATTTTATTTGCTCTCGCTTCACGAGCTTTTTTCCAAAGATTTCTCTGTTCCAATTTCCTCTAACCCAGCTTCTATGGCAGAAAAATCACTGGTAAATTTGTTTTTATTTTTAATGGCCCATAATATTGCAGTCCTCAATATGCCTCGCTGCCGATCTCCCGCTTTTGTCGTACAAAGCATAAGATTTGCTATCTCTGACACATATTCAGAAACTTCATCAGACGGTCTGTTTAAAATTTCTGTATCCAGAAAATTCAAAGCAATGCCATCTTTACGAGCAACAATAACATTTTCACCATTCACAGAATAATGGCTACCATCTAAATCTAAAACAATTATTGTACCACCATCATTAATTACATTTTTTTCAATGTCACAAATTCTCTGAGATTTTCCAGTTCCACTTATCCCCGAAATTATAATGCTCTTATTCGGAGAATCTGAAGAAGTTCTAACTTTAGTTCCATTTGATAATACGCCAATATATCTCATATCTCTCATAATGTTGCCTCCTAGTTTTTATTCCAAAAAATCTTCCAGCATCAGGTTATCTTGGAAACTTAACATAGTCTTTTGTACCTTAATCGCACGCATACGCCCACAATAACCGGACATTGTTGTAAAGCGTTTCTTTATTGTGTACCCCTGCCCATTGCAAACTATAATTCCTTGATCTTTTAACATCTTTTTCAGTTCACCAATCGCCATTGTTTCCATCAGAGGCTGTGCGATTTCCTTAATAAGACGTTCCGGAAAATAATAAAACTCTTCGTCATACAGAATAGCTTTATCAACTTTCATTGCCTCGTATGCATGACCTGAGACATTATCCACATTTGATACAACGACATCCACATGTTCCATCAAAAAGTTCCATATCAAAGATGATATTTCTTCTTCTATATCACAATAATCTGAGTAGTCGTCAAAACCTTTTACAATTTCTGAAATATCAGCCATATATGCTTTACAGAAATTTTCTGCACTCGCTTCAGAACAATTATTTGCATAATACAGTTCCCAAATATAACCAATGACATCAAGTACTCGAAACGCCGGATATTTATCGGAATATTTATCGGAATATTCGTTACTATTATGCAAATTTTCTTCATTTAAATATTGAAGAATTGATTTTTTTACAAACCCCACATTCTCAATAACAAACTCTCTGAACGCTTTGTACTCTTCGCTGAATGCAGAAATACTTCCTGCATTTCTTATTCTGAATACGTAACTATCTTCACGCAGAAAGAATGGAAGAATTCCACTTACGACTAAAGTTGGTAAGAATTCACGTTTCATCAAGAAGTCTTTTATGTCTTCAACATTATCTCCATCTTTTAACATATGTACTCCAGCCTGATAATTCAGTACTTTTGTACTTTTGAGCTTTTGAATAATTTTACCATCCACTTTACTTTCACATTCCTGGCACCAAAGCCTTGCCTGTGTATTTGAATCCATTAAAACAACTACTCCTAAATCTATATCTGTATCTGTAGCCTGTAAAAGTGGTCGCATAAATGCAAGTCCAAAAATCATTCGCAATACATTCTGTTCATCTACTCTGCCCATTTTTTCACATCCTCCCAAATAACTCTGGAATCATCAATAAACTGCATCTGTCCCTCTTCATCGATCCACCATCCATAATGTTCTGCTATCAGGACATCATTTTCATCCTTGTTATAGACCGCAGTCCAAATTTTAACGAGATAATCTTTCTGCGCCTTCCTATTTGCCGCATATACCTCACAGCCTTTAGCGTTAAATTTTGTCAGTAAATATTCAGGATCACCCACTTTACTGTCTTTTAGATAAATAACCACATGTCTCGCGGATACCTCGCACTCAAAAGCCCAAATAATTTCCGCGTCTCCTTTAGCCATTAAGCGTGTCAGATGTGGATGAGTAAAATTGCAGACATATCTTTCTTTTGATTCAAAATCCAAATTTTGGGTTTCGACTGTCACTCTACCGTCTTCTAAAACAGTTACAACTTCAACCTGTTTTTTTCTTTTTTCACTAATTTTCTGGCGCTGAAGTTCTCGCGCAATCTCATAATCCAGCTGAATGTCTTTCCGATTGATGTTTTTGATAGCATCTTTCTTGATTTCTGCCTCATAGTTTGTTATACTTGGAACGTAATTATAAAAATCATTCATATTCGTTCTCTCCTTTTCTTTGATTTTTGATTTCCGGTTACATTCTTACCATACCACACAATAAAGCTCTCTAATGTCACAAGCAGGTGCGACAACCCTGTAGCCATTTTTCCTCAGTGTTTTCAAGCATTTTCCAAAGGAGCAAACACCATGACTGATGAAAACATCTTCAAAAAAATTGTATTAATTTTAAAACAATCTGCGAACTATAGTATTTCTGTAATCGACAGTGTAAACTACCTACTCGGCAACAAATTAGAAGAAACTGAATCCCATCCATTATCTGAAACCATGCTACAGGATATATCCAATAGCAAAAGAATTCCTTCTCAAACTATTTTAAATTATCTTGCAGCTTCTGATGACTGGAGTCTCTCTAGGCTTAGTTATTTTTATGGTCTTGACAGAGATCTAACTACCTCTGAATCTGAAAGGCTAGTTGCAAACATTTCCGCGTTATATACCAAATATTTTCCCCGTTCTTCTTTGAACGACTTTAGCGATCAAATCAAGGCTTTGATACGTTTACATTTTTTCGGCACCGCTGATACTGCTATATTTCCTAAATATACACAAACGACTATTGATTACTATGTTCCTTGGTCTGATAAGAATACGGAATTACGTGATAGCCTAAAAGAATCAAATATCGTGTTTGTAAGCGGTTTCCCTGGCACGGGAAAAAAGCAACTGGTACGTCATTATCTTGATTATGCTCTATCCCATCGCAGCTATCTTCCATACAATATAGCATGGTTAGATGTAACTTCATCGGATTCTTCACTAAAGGCAGCATTCTCTAAATCTTTCACCTTTTTGGGAAACGAACTTACTGATTTAAGCCAAAAGTGTGACCTTCTAAAACAGAAGACCACACCTGCTATCGTAATTATTAACTGTCCTTTCTTACAAAAGGAAGATTTTGACTTTATTAGTCAGTATTTAGAACCTACAAAAATTAAATATATTATTATCACGCGTACTCCAATAGATAACTCCAGAGTTTCAGTACAGCTTGCCAAATATGATGAACTTGTTCTGAAAAGAATATTTAGTAAACTGCTTCCTAAGAGCAAACTTTTTTCTGATGACGACTTCAAAACTCTGTGCTCCAGAGTCAGCTACAATCCTTTGGCAATCTCTTTAATTGCTAAAATGCTGAAAAAATCTGATTCAAATAAAAGGCGAAGTTTAAAAGCAGCTCTTTTAGATTCCAAGACATGGATTTGGCATGAGAAAAATCTTCCGAGAACACATAGTTCTTACAAATCTACAGATAAAACCGGAGTGTATATAACTGCAATATTACAAAGAATGCTGTCAGATTTCCCAGAGTGGTTTATGAACAGTAATTTATCCGAGCTGGCATTATGGACGAGATATTCAATTCCTATGGCATATTTAAAAACAATTGTTGATTTTAAAACTATACATACCGCAATAGAATACGGACTTCTTCAGTTTAACGATAAGGAACGGGCAATAATATCTATGCCAACCCTACTTGCTGAAACTATACTCAACAAATACCCACTCACTTTTTTAGATTATGAAGAAAAATTCCGTAAAGTTATATATCAATCCATGATTACCAAAGTCTCTGCTGAAAATTTCGATTTAGTATATTGCACTATTTATAACTCCCTTTTTTATTTTCAACATGATACTATCAAGTTAAAGTCACGTCCATCTCAAAACGATCAAATTCGCATTGATTCATGGAACAGCTTTCTTTCAGATGCAGTCTTATACTATTCCAGCCTCGGACACAAAAAATTTTCAGATGACTTAACCAAGGAATTATATATTACATCGAATTATAATAATGAAATAAGTAAAAAGCTTACACCAATACAGGCAGCGTCAAAAGACTCTGTTGAACTCTCACTCTATTGTGCATTTGGTGGTGATAAAGATCACATTGTAGAAAGTATAGATAAACAACTTTCTAACTTTGACCAATTACCTGATTGGGTTAATCTTAAAAATCCTATAAATTTTTTTAACATAGGAAAACAGGTTTCTAATATATTTATGATTACATTTGACCGATTCATTATGCAGATTTATAAAGATATTAAATCACATCTTGCCTATAGTATTCCTCTGGATAAAGTATGCTCTTCTTATATAGCAACACTTACTCAAGTGGTAAAATGTTCTTCCCAGAACTCTTTACCGGAAACAACCACTTGTTATGTGAATATGATTTATCACTATCTCTCAGCTGTATTTTATCCAGAATACAAAATGCGTTACATAAAATTCGGTGAAGAATACTATCACGTACTAAAGGGAAGTCCTGTGGCATCCTATGACTTAAAATTTAAAGCTGACCTGCAACGTTTCTTCCATATACTAATGCAAAGTTATCATCCCTTTGTATATTGTCACTTAGTTCCATCTGCAGATACATACATCAATTTTTCTCATACTTATAATGAATTATATCTGGAATGGAAAGATAAAATATGCAGTAGTCAGAATATCCAGTTCCTTTTTACTGTTACTAGTTTCTATCTGAAAATGTTGGATATTCCCACTAACTATGTTGCATACAATCCTAATACTTTGCTTAAAATTCATGACGCATTAAATCGTTTTGAGAATCTGCTTACCAAGCATATTTCCCCATCTGAAGAAGAATATAAGTCAGCCTTGACCGCACTTAATGACTGTCGTGAGCTTTTAAAATTAATGGATTTATCATATAAAACCAGAACACTTAAATAGCATCTCGTTGCTGATTGTGCCCAGTTTTTTGGAAACTTTTTAAAATTTTTCATCAAAAAAGCAGGTTTTTTCCTGCTTTTTGTTCTTTTTCTATTTTTTATTTTCTAATTTCTGGGCACACTTGCTTCTACACATCACGTTATGTCATAACCTCTACCTTTTGATACACCAGCTTCTGCGTCCGTTCTGGTGTATCAGAAGGTCTGATTTTCTTTTTGAAATATGTCTCAAAACGAACTGACTTTTTGATTCATTTTTCCTCAAATTCTTTCACTTTCCGATAGAAGCTTGCGCTTTTCATTCCCAACATCTCCATTGCCTTGCGTGCTGTTATGTTTCCTCTTTTCCATTGCGAATAAACTTCAGTAAAATTATCCGGAACAGATAGTACCGGTCTGCCAAGATGCTTTCCCGCTTTCTTTGCAGCGTCTATTCCCTCTCTCTGTCGTTTACGTATTGTCAGTCTTTCCTGCTCTGCAATGCTTGACAAGACTTCTATCAGGACATTCTGTATCATTTCCAGAATCCATTGTTGCCCCTCTGGAACTTCTACTAATGATGTAGGCAGATCAAGGATTTTCAATCTGACTTTCTTCTCCTTAAACCATTGCAGTTCCTGTTTGATATCTTCCTTATTTCTGGACAAACGATCAAGTGACGTCACATACAATGTATCTCCTTCTCGCAATCCAAGTCTCCCTTTCAAAGCCTGATAGCCTTCACGCTCTGTGTTCTTACCACTGGCTTTATCCACCACAATATTTTCCTCTGAAACAAACTCTTTCAAAGCCAGAATCTGCCTGTCAAGATTCTGTTCTGTACTGCTTACTCTTGCATATCCATATTTCATTCTAATCTCATTTCCCTTATTATTTTCTAAATTCCTATAAAAAATACACTCTCATCCTTTGCTTATTACGGTGCAGAACTTCCTCGTTCTACACCGTATATACCTCATTCTACGAGATTTAATCGGAAAACAGAAACTTCATAGGCTCTCTTTTTGACCTTTTCATTTGCTTCCATCTTCTCATATTCCCTGCTCTGTATTCTGCCAGTTACCTGTACCTGATCTCCAACTTTGAGTCTGGACACATATCTTGCCATTCGCCCCCACACAATACATGGGATATAGTCCGTTCTTCCATATTCTCTGTTTACTGCCAGCAAAACATCTGCAATTTCCCGCCCCAAAGGTGTTTTTCGATAAACAGGTGGTTTACATAAAAATCCATGCAATAATATCTCGTTCATGCTCCCAGCTTCTTCAACCGAATTTAAAAGATTTAACTCTTTTACAAAAGCATGGAGCAACAATCTTGTTTTTATTTGCTCATGGTTATTATACGATCTGAATTGTCCAGTCACACAAACCAGCTGTCCTTCATAATTTTTCGTATTGTCAAGCAATCGTTCCGATAAAAGCAGTGGAATAAGGTCACATTGACCACTCTGCCGATTCACCTGCAGTATTGTCCTGTAAAAAGCTTCTCCCTTATGTTCCATCTGAAATTTAAACGGTGCTACGATTTTTCCTGCCAGCATAACTTTGTTATTATCACTCTTACCCTCCATATTCATCCTCCCAAATTTGCGTAAAAAAAGAGACAGGAATAATTCCCATCTCTTCACAGTCCCAGTTTTTCCTTTACGTCTTCTGATGAAATCCATCCATTTTCACGCGCAGACTGCTCACCTTTTTCCAGTTTTGACATCAATTGTGCAATTTCATGTGACTTATCATAATCTTCCATATCAGATATTTGCTTAATGTTAAGCATACAAGCAGCTCCCTCTTTCCTATAATGCCATATAGTATCATCCCCTTTCTTAAATTTCAATGCAGATTAACATGTTTCTTGTACAGCAATCTATTTTTTACTCCAGCATCTCAATCTGATCTGTTTCTGCATTATAATAATAAATATGCTTAGTAAGCACATCATCTTCCGGGGTTGATTCCTTTATGGTATCGTCCAGCACTGATGCCAGATCTTCTGGTTCTATCATCCTTGCATTATGTACCATCACCTCATGTATACTTGTGAATACCAGATACAGTTCATCTGTATTTATTTTATCGCAGAATAATCTTGCAACACCCGGATAGAATATTGCCACCGCTCCATTTGTTTTCTGTCCTGTACTCAGGCAGTTTCCCATTTCATCCTGAAACGGGATATAATCAGGAGCATCAATATCTTCCCCATCATATTCAGGATTCAGGAGCATCTTCATCATGTCATATACTTTTGGCGGCATCATTGATGCAGTATTCTTTAAGGCAGCCATAAAAACATCCTCATTCTCCAAATCCCATCTTTCCACACATTGTAATGGTACTTTAAGGCTGGTCAGCATCCCATCTTCATCAAAAATTTTCATATACAGGGTGAGTGCAATATCTCCATTTCGCTTATAAAAAGCTTTTTCCAGCTCAGTTTTATTCTTCTCAAAATTGATCAGTCGGATAAACAGGTTTTCTTTTACCTGCTCATAATCTTTTAATTTCTTCAGCTTATCCGGCACACACATATCATCAAAGTTTTCCACTGACTGCTTTACTTCCTTCACAAGCGCCTGGAATGTTATTTTTCTCTGTATCCACTGGTTATAAGATTCTACTGTAAACAACCGGAAAATATTAAAACTGCTATTATCCTCACTCATATATACCCAGATACTGTCCTGTGGCATTTTTTCATCTGATTCATGAAACTCTGTCTTTAATCCTGTCTCTTCTTTGATCTCTGCCATTAACACTTCTACAAACTCTCTATACTCCATCATGTTCTGTTCCTCCACTTCTTTTACTTTATGCTGCTGTTTTTGTTCTCCTTAATCCACTAAGTGCTCTTTTATAGGTATTCTGGTCCATTTCCTTTACACTTGTGATCCCATATCTGCTCAGTATCTTCTGTACTGTCACTCCGGTCCTTCCCAGTTCTGCATACAGATTCTGGATATCCTGATCTGATATCATCTCTGCCTGCTCTTCCTTCTGGTCTATTTCTATTGACTGCCGGAATGTGGAAGCTGTCCGATATGTATATACCGTTTCCCCTCTCTGGTTTACGATCTCCAGATCTGTGATTGTCTTATCTGCAGTAGTGTGTATATTCTTCACAGAAAATCTGTCCTTTACATACTTCTTCCCATTTTTATCACCCACCTGAACTTTATTTATGGGAATATAAATAAAAGGAGCCGAATACAGCTCCCTTCCAATCCCGATATTAAAGCAGGCTCTCTTAAATGAATCTGATGCAGCACCTTTGGCTTTCTCATAATCACTTTCCGTTCCCACATCCTCTTTTTGCACCCACTGCTGTTTTTCATCATCCCAGATACTGAGGATGCAGTATAACTCACTGCCGATCATGTTATGTCTCCTCTGCCATCCGCAGATGCCAAATACCTCATCCAGTATTGTCTGATCTACCCTGGCATTTTTATAAAGGAGCAGAGTAATCCCCTGCTCCATGACGGTTCCCACACGACATTCTATCTCTTCAGGATTTAGATTCCTGATCTTTTTTTCTGCCATAGCCTCTGATTTCTCCTATAATTCTTTCATAATCCAAGATTCTTTTTATATGGATTGATACTGCCGGATTCTGTAAATACATCCTGGCATCTTTTACACTGCTTTTTAATGTTCATCAATCCCATATGAATCTTCTCCCTAAAGACAACTATTTTATTTTCCCTGTTTCATTTCCCCCTTATCAGTTATCGTATAAATATAGTTATGAGTATCAATATGCAGATATTTCTCCCCTCTGGATACAAGTTCCAGTTCACTTTGATGTATGGAATCTATTTCTAATCCCAGATCCATTTCTTTGTTTAATTCATACGGAACTACTGCATACAACAGATTCCATACCGTTCTGTTCAGGCTCTCCTTATTCGGCGCACTGCTTACTGCATATAATTTATCGGAATCTTTAAATTTCACGATATCACCGTTTTTATACTCCGCAGTCTTTTTATAATCTCCGATATCCCTTCGTATCGGTTCACACCCGTAGACATTTTCATATCTTTTACTTTTTCTTGTTTTGAAATCGTATCTGTATTCCACATAATCTACGTATTTCAGATATTCGCCGTTGGCCCTGATATCATGAGCAAACCATAGCATATCCACAGAACCAGAATCATATCCTGCCGGATCAAATTTGTCATTAAGTATTTTGATATAAATATCGTATTCGTCATTTACCAGATCATACGGGCATTCTTCCGGATCATCAGAATCAATTCTTTCGTACACATCGTCAAATATCTCTGATATATATTTTTCTGCTTCTTCTAATGTCTCAAATAAATCCTGATGTGACTGCATCCAATACCTGTCATCTTCTGTATGATATTCCCCGTTTGGATATCTTACTTTCACCAGACAATTAAATACCGCTAATATATTTTTCATAGAATTTTCTCCTACTCCCTATTATAGTTATCATTATAATACATAATCGTATTTAGCCGATATAGTATTTCATTTTTTTATTCTGTCTATAATGTACCCATAACAGTGGACACGCGAATTAGTGTAGTACCCGTTTTACGGACACCCACACAAGACATGCCCCTGTTCTTAGACACTGTTCCCATGTGAACCC
>NZ_JBQHWS010000081.1:0-16271 GCF_052063845.1 Blautia sp. HCP3S3_D9 | reverse complement strand
CATGCAGGAAGCATTGGAATACGGACAAAGTGCCGCCTGATTGTTATTTTGTGGGTTAAAACATTGATTTTTCAAGGTGCTAAGCTTATTTTTAATGTGGGAAGTTTGAGTAATATATTTATTACATATGTAGGATTTAGCAGGAGGATTTTATTATGTCACTACCCCAGATTTCAGAAGCCGAATTTGAAGTTATGAAAATTGTATGGAAATATGCTCCCATCAATACAAATGAAATTACAGAAAAACTTACTCTAACTACCAGCTGGAGTCCAAAAACAATTCAAACTCTTATCAAGAGACTTGTTTCCAAAAAAGCTCTTTCCTACGAAAAACAAAGCCGGGTATTTGTCTATACTCCATTAGTCCAAGAAGATGAATATATACGCCAGGAAAGCAATTCTTTTTTAAAGCGATATTATAATGGAAATCTTTCTTCTATGCTGGCTTCTTACCTTGAAGACGATAAGCTCTCTTCAACAGAAATTGATAACTTACGCCATTTATTATCAAAACATCAGAAATAGGAGGTTTTGAATGAGCAACTGGATCATCCACTTTTTAATCAGTAATATCTTCATATGTATTTTTACACTTGTAATAATCGGAACAAAAAAACTTCTGAAAAAATATTTATCTGCGACTACACAGTACCATCTCTGTTTTCTTTTATTTTTATTACTTGCCGTGCCATTTTTTCCTGTACAGATTCATGGCTCACAACTTTTTTCATGGTTACATTTTTTTCAAACTGACTCAGGACTTAACTCTGGTACCGACACGCTATCCGAACTTACCAGTAATACACAAAATATTTTGTTAAACCAGGTGAATGATTTTTCAGTTTCCATCAGTAGTCAATTTTCTGGAGGCTTGAATACCATACTCTTTCTAATATGGATAACGGGTGTTATGATTATGTCAGTCCTCACCCTTCATTCATTAAACTATGTACATTCCATAAAAAGATCTGCTCTCCCGCTTCAAAATCAGCAGGTAAAAACTATTTATTACAATTGTTTAAAGGAACTTAAAATCTCTCACCCAGTATCAGTCTACAGTACTGCATTTTTAAAATCACCAGTTTTAATCGGAATAATACATCCCAGAATTTACATTCCCATCCATTTAATTTCCGAACTGAATCCTGATGATATGCGTTTTATGCTGCTACACGAATTACAGCATTACCGTCACAAAGATACATTTATTGGCTTCCTCATGGTCATAAGTAATATACTCTACTGGTTTAACCCTTTTGTTTGGTACACTTTAAAAGAAATTCTCTGTGACCGTGAAATAGCCTGTGATTCTGCTGTATTGCAGATGATTTCTGCTGATGAATACCAAGCTTATGGAACTACACTGATTAATTTTGCAGAAAAAATATCCTCTTTTTCCTCTCCACTGGCAGTTGGAATGTCCGGAAATTTCAGGCAGATGAAACGACGTATTCTCAACATCGCCGTTTTTAGGAAAGAAACTCTTTATCAAAAAATGAGAGCATTGATAATTTATCTGGTCATTAGTGCTGTTTTTATTGGATGTACACCCATTTTATCCATTGATGCCTCTACTCAAAGCGTATATCATTTTAGTGATACAGACAAAAATATCTCCCTGTTAGATATATCCGAAACATTTGGAACATATGATGGATCATTTGTTTTGTATGACAATAATTTGGATTCCTGGAAAATATACGATCTTGAAGAAGCCACCAAACGTATTCCGCCAGAGTCTACCTACAAAATATACGATGCATTATTAGGGTTGGAATCCGGAATCATCACACCAGAACACTCTTCCATGACATGGAATGGTGATGCCTTTCCTTTTCCATCCTGGGAAGCTGATCAGGATTTAAACTCTGCTATGCAAAATTCCGTTAACTGGTATTTCCAGGCAATTGATTCGCAGCTCGGAATTAACAGAGTCCAGGAATTTTTGAATAAAATAGAATATGGAAACCAAACAACCAGTTCAAATCTGGATTTATACTGGTCCGATTTTTCATTAAAAATCTCGCCTTTAGAGCAAGTAACATTATTAAAAAAATTTAACACAAATGAATTCCATCTAAATTTCCAAAATGTATTTTCTGTTAAAAATGCTATAAAAATTGCCAGTACACCTAATGGTAATTTCTACGGAAAAACTGGAACCGGTCGTGTCAACGGACAGGATATCAACGGCTGGTTTATCGGATATGTAGAAACTTCCGATAACAGCTATTATTTTGCAACCAATATCCAAAGTGATTCTAATGCAACTGGCAAAAAAGCATTTGAAATCACTTCTGATATCTTAAAAAAATTACATATATGGAATTAACAAATATGAAAGGGCTGATAGTTGTTATCAGTTCTTTCTTTTTATTCTATATTGATATTTGGGAACTTCTTTCGTACCATTATTCAGAATTTTATTCCCCATATATTTAAAACTCTTATCATCGTTGAACTTAACAGTCAGCTCACTTGTAATAACGGCATCATTACATATAAATGTATCACATACAGCATCAACAACCAACACACTGTTTCCCTCTCCGCTATCTCTTATTTCAACGACCTCCGGTAAAGATGTTCCAAAATAAGTAGGGCTATAATTTAAACAGCCTAATCGTTCCCAGTCATAAGTTTGATGTTCCGAATCAAATACTGCCCATTTTTTAATTTGATCTGCTGTTATCGGCAAAAACTCCATTATCAGATTTTCAAACTCTTCTGCCGGAATTCCACTTGAGTTACCTGAAAACTCATATCTCTCCCCGTATTTCATTCGATATAAATATTCATATAAACCATTATAATCTAACCCTTCCATATCAGATCTATCCCAATCAGAACATAAAAGATTATTCCCCTGATATCCAAGCAAATACACACACCTCTTTGAAACTTCCCTGCATTCATCACTTAAAGGTTTAATTCTTATCATAGAACTGCCATCAACCGCTTCTGATACTTCCGGATACTTTGGAACGCATAGCGTATAACCAAACCAGCCTTTTTCTGTATATTTCCATTCTTCTATCCTTGTATACGAAACATATACAATAGATGGATTGTCGTTCATACCCCAAACAGCTTTCACAGCCAGCAAATACATATCTGTCCCATCATAATTGAATTTGAGTCTTTCTATCCCACCATCCCTGTTAATCCTATATAAGACGATATCTCCTGTCAGATCCTGTTCTGCCCTGAAAAGAAATTCTTCCATTTTAGAATAATTAGCCATATTTGAATACGGTGCTGATGTAATAACGGGGACATTTTTTTCCTTTAATACTTCCTGCATTTCTTCCATTACTGTCTCAGAAACTACTATATTCGATGAAGTCCCTTTATCCGCCTTTTGATAAATGACTTTCATCTGATTCATAACATTCTTACAATCTTCAATAGCTTCTTCTTTCACGACTTCATCTACTGGCAAATCATATCCTCTTTCTTGTACAGCATAATTCGCAGTTTCCTGTGAAATATATTCTAAATCAGCCCCTTTACATTTTGTATTTCCTATGAAAAAGCATCCCGAAATAAATAAAACGCTCATCATCTTTTTCAGTTTTCTTTTTGTAATCATATCAATTATCTCCATAACATTCCTCCCACTTTTCGTCTGATAATCTTTCTGTATACCAGGTAACCTCTATTTCTGACCTTGATACATAATTGGATACATATTGAAATCTATCTTTATCTAACAGCCGAATGGTTACGCTATGACAAAACGCCTGATCTAATTCTTTTTGTGGCCATACCGCATTTACTTCCAGTGTTATTGTTCCATCTTGATTTTCTATGTAGGAAACAACTTCCGGATATGGAATATATGGTGTGGGAGCAAAATCATATACGATTCCTCTGGTTCGATACCGATATGTCTGTATTTCTGTGTGAAATACCGTTCCTGTCTGCAGTATCTCTGCGCTTATATTAAAATATTTTTGAAATATCGTTTCAAATGATTCTTTTGGGATTTCATAAGTCTTTCCTTCCTTAAATTCATCAGTTTTTTCTTCCATTGAAAGTAAACGATCAAAAACATCATAAAAATTTATTCCATCATAATTTTTTTCACTCCAATTAGAAGTAAACAATTTATTAAGTGTATATCCAAAAGGAAGTATATATTTTCGATTCAACTCCCGACATTTTTTATTTAACGGTGCTACCCGAAAGTCCCGATATCCAGACGGTCCATCATATCCTGCCGGATGATATTCTTCTATAAAGAAATGCCCGTTTTCTGTATATTTCCATGAATTAGCTCTAAACTCATGATAATATGTTTCCTGCCAAGTGTCCTCTTTCCATTTAAAAGAGCTTACTTCAACGTCTATTTTCCCCTGTTTGGTTTTCAGATCATACCGGATAAAATGATCCCCTGCTATAACTTGAAATATAGTAGTTTTTCCATTCTTCTCTTTTTCTGCTTTTTTCAAAAAATCATCTACTTTAATACTTTGAACCATATCCAGCTGATTGTAGGAATCAATTACTGCATATCCATATTTTCCAAAATAATCCATACTTTTTTGTATTGTACTCAGCTCATATAGTGCATTTTCTTTCACAGCATTCTTATATATGTTCCGATAGCCTTCTGCTAGCATTTCACACTCTCTGTAAATTTTTTCTTTCGTATCTTCAATTGTCTTTTTCTGCTCTTTCTTTATGCCACATCCACTACAGACAGCAAGAAAAATAACTCCCACAAATATTTTCCAAATTTTTTTCATATCATTTTCCTCTTACATTTGTAATATTTAAAGGTAAAAATTATTCATTACCAAGATATTCATCCAGTATCGCCTTATCCTTTTCCACCACATAACCGCTTCCTCCAATATCTTTCACATTCTCTACCATACTGATGAGCAAAATAGGATTCTTTGTATCTCTATCTGTAGTAAAAACTGTAAACCAGCCAATTTCTGTTCCAGATGTATCTTCTTTTGTAGCTTTCAGTTCCGCTGTTCCGGTTTTTCCTGCTAATCTAATGTCTTCCCGGCATGCTCCATAACCAGTTCCTTCCGGGTTATTCACTACACCCTCTAACCCCTCCATAACCTCCGAAACAATTTGTGGTGAAAAAGCATCTTTTATCCAGATTTCACTGGAAGTGCTTCCACCATCCGCGTGAAGATATGGCTTTATCATATTTCCATCATTTAGAAAAGCCGTATAAATGCTTGCAAGATGCAAAGGATTTACCAGAATCTGTCCCTGTCCATACCCACTGTCAGCAAGCTGGATTTCTGTTTCTATCTTGTCCATATTAGAATATTGGGACTCTGACATTTTAATATCAAATGGAAGTTCCTGATTAAATCCTATTTGATTTAGAGACTGCATCAGTTGATCCGCACCAATTTTTAATGCTGCTTTTGCAAAATAAATATTATCTGAATAAATAAGCGCATTTTTCAAGATCACAGGTTCATAATCATGAAGTGTAGTCACTGTATAATCTCCCCACGAGGAATCTTTCTGCCACGCCAGACCCTCATTTCCAAAATCGTCATTTGCAGTAAATGCCCCCACTTTTAATCCAATTGCAGCAATTACAGGTTTAAAAGTTGAGCCAGGACACCATGTCTGGCGAAAGCGGTTGTATAAAGGCCTGTCTTCATTTTCATTTAATGCACTCCACTGGCTGTTGTCCATTCCACGTACAAAATCATTATTATCATAAGATGGCGTACTTACCAACGCCAATACTTCCCCTGTATAAGGATTCAAAGCTACAGAACATCCTCTGTCTTCTTTAAATTGTTCATAAAGAGTACTTTGAAGATCACCATCAATCGTAGTATGGATATCTTCTCCATCTTTTCTAGGCTCATATGCAATAACACTTTTTTTATTTCCATTTGCATCTACAATACAGATTTCACACCCATCTGTTCCTTTTAGTTCTTTTTCATAAAGCGTTTCCAGTCCAGTCTTTCCAATCACACTGTTTGTACGATACCCTTCCCCTTTATGTTCCTGCAAATCTTCGGCTGTAACCGCCTGTACATACCCTACCAGATGAGAGGCAGCTTCTTTTAGATAATAAGTTCGTACTTTTACATCAGATAACATAATACCTGGAATCTTCAATAATGTGTCCTGCTTTTCTTTTTCTTCCAGAACAGTTTTATCCGGATTCACTGTCAAAAGATCGACCTCTTGTATTTTAGGAATTGTTGCTACTGGTACAAAAGAATCTGCTTTTACCCAACCGGCTTTTAACTTATCCTCAATTTCGTCTGCTCCAATTCCAAGATACTCTGCCAGTTTTTTTATTGTATCTTCTCTGTTCTCCATCCTGCCCGGAACAATTCCTACCGAAGATGCAGTTCCCTCTCCAGCCAACTGACGACCATTTCTGTCTAAAATATCTCCTCTCTTTGCCTCTTCTGACGTTACCTGAACTTTATCCGTTGCAGATAACTCTGGAAAAATCAACTGATCCTGCCAGATTAAATGATATCCTGTCCAATCATGTGAAAATACCGCATCGTTGGTAAATTCTACATTTCCTGCAGCAGTCTGCATATTTGTTGAATAGGAAACTGCCGCATTTCCGTTTTCTTGTCTTTTTACTGTAATATCGGTTATGGACAGATCAGACACCTCAATGCCTTCATATATTTTAGAATTTCGTTCTATAAATTCTTCCTTACTGTTCATGCTGCTTTTTTTCTGATCCAGCATGGCATACATTTGCTCATATTCCCCTTTTTCAATATATTTCATATATTCCATTAGTCTTTTTTCAGGAACATTACAATTCATTATTGTTACAATACCGATTCCACCACCAATCAATATACCGCTAAATAAAACTATTTTTGTAATAATCTTCGTGTGTTTTTTTCTTTTCTTTTTTCTCATATAGTTTTATTTCTCCTTTTTTCATATTTTCTTAAATATTACACTTGTAATATTTAAACGTCAAGCTTTTTCTTAGGTTTATATATGTAGACAAGAGAAAAGATTTGCATAAAAAAGAAAGGGCATCTCAAAGCCTTCTTTGATAAAGAACTTTACGACACTCTGAGGTAATGGTTTCTCCGGATGTTTCCCAAACGCTATAATCACTCTCCAGAAGAACCAAAAACGATTTTTAATTTTCTCTCAGAAAAAAAAGAACTACTCTAAATCTGCTGATCTTTGAAATAACCCTGCTCGTTTCTTATAATCACAAACATATTCAGACAACACATTCTTTGCTGGCAGATTATTATAGCAGAAAACGCAACAAATCCCTTTATTAACTTTTGTTCCATATATTTCCTGTACCAATCCTATTGTTTCATCATCTGAACAAAAGCTCTTCGGAATCTCCCTACAATCCCTGATAATAACGCAAATCTGTTTACTATGTCCTCTCTGTTAGTATACAAGCCAGCTAATCTCTTTATTATAGTATCTAAATACTTCTTCCCAATTCCACTACTCAAAATTTCTTCAGTCACTATTTCTGCAGATGTGTTTTTATATCAGCCAGAGTTCCCCTGGCTGAATTCTTCCAATATATACCTGTTAACACTTCTCAATGCTGACACTTTTTCCTTCGCTTCTCATCTTTCACCTGCTATACTGCACTCTGGCTTGAATTCATTCCCTCTCTTCCAGTTCCGATTTATAATCTTCCAAGTCCATAAGAAAAGTCTCATAGCCTTCATCACTCATGCATAACAGCTTTCTTAGGGTATTGCAGACAAGCCTAATCATATCCGCATCCCCTTTTAGAAATGGAATGATATGGTCGATTGCTTCCATTGTGTCATTTCTGTTTCCTTTATCAAACATTGCGGTTACTAAACATTCGTCTGTATCAAAGTTCATTGTCAGATCCATCATAATTCTACATCCCCCTTCTTATGTGCTTTGGTTTTTTCTGCTTCTTTATTTTTCTGTTCCTGTGCTTTTGCCCTTGCCTGAAACTTTTTCAACGACTGCAGCACAGATTTTTTCAGTTCCCCTTTTTCGCCCTTTGCCGGCTCTTTCTTTTGTGCCCGGTTCGGTTCCACTGATCCGGATTCTTTCTTGACTGGTGCTTCTGGAACTTCCTGTTTCACTTCCACAGTCTGTTTTGTTTCCTGCACCTTTTCATGTTTCTCGTTCAGATATTTTTCCATATCGTTGATTGCTTTCTGTACCAATGGACTTTCTTTATAATGTGGAATCATATCAATCAGATGGATTTGTATATGAAGTAGACTACTCTCATATCCGAAAAATGAATACCCTGCTGGGAAATATCAGCAGTAATTTGAATCAGATCACCCGTCGTATAAACAGCACCAATGCAGTTTACCAAAAGGATCTGGACGATATAAAGGAGTTAATGGAAAAAATATGGCAGTTACAAAAATCCATGGTATCAAAACAACCGTTGATAAAGCAATAGAATACATCTGCAATCCACATAAAACAGACCAGAAACTATATATTTCTTCCTTTGCCTGCTCTCCTGAAACAGCAGTTCTTGACTTTAAATACACTTTGGATCACACACATGACTGCCGAGATGCACATAATGCAAATAAGGCATTTCATCTGATTCAGGCATTTTCCCCTGGTGAAGTTTCCTATGAAGAAGCCCATCAAATTGGCAAAGAACTTGCGGATCGCTTATTGGAGGGAAAATACTCCTATGTTCTGACAACACACACTGATAAAGGTCATGTACATAACCATTTAATTTTCTGTTCTGCAGATAACATCACTTTTTCTCATTACCATGACTGTAAAAAGAATTACTGGAAAATACGAAATCTCAGCGACACTTTATGCCAGGAACATAACCTGTCCACAATTATGCCAGATGGTAAAAAAGGAATGAAATACAATGAATGGGCTGCAAATAAATCTGAATCCAGTAAAAAAGCGCAGCTGCGAAAAGATATCAACCAGACAATCCGAATCGTTTCCACTTATTCAGAATTTCTTGCATTTATGGAAGCTAAAGGATATGAAATAAAAAACGCAGAATTTGGCGAAAACAGCAGAAAATACATTACCTTTCGTTCTCCCGATATGTCCCATCCAGTGCGTGGAAGTGCTAAATCTTTAGGAAAAAATTTTACTAAGGAACGTATCAAAGAACGCATTAATAATAAGCTCCACAGAACTACTGTTCCTTCTGTTCGTAATAAGTTAATAGACACCAACACTCCCAATATAGCAGGAAACATTGGACTTCAGAAATGGGCAAATAAGGAAAATTTAAAAATTGTCTCTGCTGAATATAACAAGATGTTCACACATAATCTACATAATTTTTCAGAACTTGAAGACCGCATAGCCTTGTTACATATGCAGCAAAAAGAGGTAAATACCTCTGTTGTTTCTCTCGAGTCTCAGATACGCCATCTCGAGAAATGCTAAAATATGCCGAACAATATCAGAAAAATAAAATTTACGACGACCATTATAAAAGCTCCAAAGATCCAGATCGTTATTTCCGTAAATATGAATCTCAAATTATTCTTTTCGCGGGTGCTGAACATATTTTACAGGAAAATGGCATGAATCTGAAGCATCTTAATACTAATAAGTTACAGGAGCAAATTGCAGATCTTATTTCCAGAAAGGAATCACTAAATACTCAATACGTTTCCTTTAAGCAAGAAATAAAAGAGTTGGAATTGATACATCAAAACCTGTCCAAATATCTCAAACAGGATGCTCCTGAAATACAAAGATCTTCTCATAACCAACTCCCTTCTTTGTAAAACCATAATAATAGGCAGCGATTTCACTCGCTGCCTAAATTTCCGTTAAACCGATATCCTACACCTCGTACTGTGGTGCTAGAATATAAATAGTACAAGCCAAAATGAGAAATTCCAAATACACATAAGCATGATACAATAGAAGCATGCTGAAGGAGGATCTCATATGGCAAAGCAACATGACAAACAATTTAAACTTGATGCAGTCCAGTACTATCAGGATCACAAAGATCTCGGAGTACGTGGATGTGCAGAAAATCTTGGCATCGGATACAGCACATTAACAAAATGGCTGAAAGACTTCCGGGAATCAGGTGATATTCCTGTTCGTGGTTCTGGTAATTATGCATCTGATGAGCAGAAGGAAATTGCCCGTCTCAGACGTGAATTACGCGATGCCCAAGATGCACTCGATGTGTTAAAAAAAGCAATCAACATTCTGGGAAAATGACGGAAGCCATTTATCTTGAAGTGTCTGAGAAGACGGAAGCTGCCAAAAAGGCTGGACGCCGGGTTTCCGTCTCCGGAATGTTGAAATTTTTAGGTGTCTCTCGCTCAGGATATCTTGCATGGCTCCACCACGTACCTTCTGATACAGAAAAACGTCGTAAAGCTGTAAAAGCAAAAATACAGGATATTTATGATGATTCCAAGCAGAACTACGGTGCTCCGAAAATCACTGTAGAACTTCGAAAAACTGGTGAAGTCATTTCGGAAAGAACCGTTGGTACATATATGCGCCAAATGGGGATCCGTGCTCAGTGGAGCAAACCATGGACGATCACCACAAAAGATTCCGATTTCAGCACTGAATTACAAAATATCCTTGATGAGCAATTTAATCCTGATCGTCCGAATGCAGTCTGGTGTTCGGATATTACCTACATCTGGACAATAGATGGATTTGTCTATCTGACCAGTGTTATGGATTTATTTTCCAGAAAAATCATAGCCTGGACGCTTTCAGAAACACTGGAAGTATCTTACGTGATTGATACTATAAACAAAGCCAAAGCTCGCCGAAATATCGATCAACCATTAATTATCCATTCGGATCGTGGCAGCCAATATGTTGCAAAGGAATATAAAAAAGCAACCGAAAATATGCAGCGCAGTTATTCGAAGAAAGCTTTTCCGTGGGATAATGCATGCATTGAATCCTTTCATTCTATTATCAAACGTGAATGGCTCAATCGCTTTAAAATTCGCGACTATAAGCAGGCATACCAGTTGATTTTTGAATATCTGGAAGCTTTCTACAATACGAAACGAATTCATAGCCATTGCAACTATATGTCGCCAAACGAATTCGAACGAGTGTATGAAAGAACGCACACTGAGGCTGAGCTTCTGGCAGGTTAAAATGGGGAGAAATTTCTCATTTTAACTTGTACTAAATCTTGACATAGGACCACTGTTTGTATATATAATGGTTGTCCAGGATCATCTTCTATTTTTTCTCTGATATTGCAGATATGTCGCATAACCACATTATAATCACCGGAATAAGGTTCATTCCATACCAAATCATAAACCAGTTCTTTTCCAAATATTCTACCTGGACTTTTCGCTAAAAGAAGTAAAATATCATATTCATATTTTGAAAGGTGAACATCACTATCATTCTTTTTAACAATTCGTTCCTGCAGATATATTTTTAATTCTCCAAACCTTATAATTTCCGGTATGAATTGGTTTTTATGTTCCCAGCTAGTCAATATGTTTTCACTTATGCTTCCATTAGCATCTGTGATTCTCTCAATAATTTCTATCTTTTTCACCTTTATTGCCTCTACATTATTAATTTATATTCTATATATCATCTGCCATTTGACTTTTTCATCCAGAAAGTTATAATGAATTTCTTATTATCTTAACATCAATTGACCACTGCCAATCTAAATTAAATCTACGGACTAAAACGATATTTTTCTTCTACGAAAATACACGGTATATTATGCCAACTGTTTTGTCTTATAATGAATTGTGCCTTTAAACAAGCAGATTATAGCAAAACAAAAATTTACTCCCCATATAAGTGCTCTCATATGATATATGTCATTTACCATTTCTGTCATAATTAGAAAGACTGGCATAGAATTTACTATAACAGCCAAAAATCCGCCAAAAAACATTCTTATTAAAACAGGTAAACCCCAACACACAGTCGAAACAATCACTGCACCAAAAGAACTATCCTGATATGCTGAAACGCATAACGTTATTGCACATAGTGATAAGACTGCTTCAAAATTTAACCCCACCAAAATTGTCAAATATTTCCAAAACAATACCGGCTACATTCTACAATTAGAAAGCACTACCGCAGATATATTATTAAATCCATCCAAACCATATATCGTCCAACATAATATGAGATTAACTACTATAATCCATAAAAATAAAAAAATAGTAAATGTAAAAGAGGCAAAGATTTTTGCGGTAATATCTTTCCTTTTTCCTTCCTTTGTACTAAAAATTAATGGTAACATTTTAGTCTGACTTTCCTCTGCATAAATGGTTGATACCACGCAAATTATCAATATACTTCCCAAAATCAAGCCAAACTGAAGCATTTCAACAAATACTTTCCACCCTGTTGTATATGCCAAATAAGGAGTTTTTTTAATTTGATTATAAGTTTCTCCCAATTCTGTTTTTTCTAGAGAATATCTTTCCGTTGGAAGTTCCCCACTCTCCCATGATCCATTGGTAAAATATCGCGTAACAAAATCATTCAAAAAATTTCCATCTCTCCAGCCTGGCATATTTTCCTCTAATTTTGAAGGCAAGCCATATTTTTCAACAATCTGGTTTACTTTTTTATCTGTTAACTCACCTTCAAACTCTTCCGTAATTTTCCTATTCACCTGCACAGCTTCATAACCAGAATAGAACTTTCCATCTACTGTTGCTATTTCTCCACCTACCTCTACCAGACCAAAATATAATAATATTAACCCCATCACCGCCAACATTCCTATTTTAAATATTTTATTATGAAAAAGTTTATATATTTCTGTTCTATAAAGTCGCACTTTTTTCTCCTTCCATCATTTGTGAATGATAAAGATATGCATCTTCGAGTGTACTTTCCACATTTTTCGCATTTACTACAGGTTGTTTTTTTGAAATAATTCTTAATTCTACGTTTTCTCCACTGTTTCTCATATTACTCACTATATACAGATTCTCTATTCGTTCCGCTTCTTTTTCTGACACTACACATTTCCAAACATGTCCCTCCACTTTTTCTATAATCTTTTTTTCTGTTCCTTCTTGAATCAATTCACCATTCTTCATAATTAAGATTTTGTCTGCAATATAATCGATATCAGACACTATATGCGTAGACAATAAAACTATCCTGTTTTTCCCAAGAGAACTAATCACTTTCCTGAAACGTACCCTCTCCTTTGGATCCAGTCCAGCCGTAGGTTCATCCAGTATCAAAATTTCTGGATCATTCAAAAGTGCCTGTGCAATTCCTATTCTTCGTATCATTCCCCCTGAAAAAGTCTTCAATTTTTTCTTTTTCTTATTTTTCAGCTCTACCAGATCTAAAAGTTCCTCAATGCGACTATCTGCATATTCTTTTGGCAAGGCTTTCAATGCAGCCATATATCGAAGAAATCGTTCAGCAGTAAATTCATCATAATATCCAAAATCCTGCGGTAAATATCCCAATAGTTTTCGATACTCTGCTCCCATACTCGCAATTTCAATATTATCACAGTAAATATTTCCTGTTGTTGGCTTTAAAATACCACAAATCAACCTCATTAATGTTGTTTTTCCCGCGCCATTTTCTCCTAGCAACCCATATACTCCATTTACGAATGTATAATTAAACTTTCTAACCGCTTCTTTATCCTTATATCTTTTCTCTATATCCATCAACTTTAATTCATGCATAATATTTCCCCTTTTTCCATTTTATTAAGTAATCTTTTTACTTGCATTACAATTAGAATACCTAACACAAAAAAAGCTACCATCCACATCCACAGTGCTGTTATTAAAAATATTCCTGGAATGGAACCAATCACTCCATAACTGATTGGTAAAAAAAATACACTCATGCCAAACAAAGACACTCTTTTTCTTCTCGTTTCCATTGATAAAATTCCTAGCGCAATAACATTCGATAACAGATATGGTGTTAAAATATACAACCCGACCTGTAATAGTCCAATTTTCCAATGCCAGCTCAAATAGTTCACTATCAAAAGCAACATTGCACCATTTATCATCCCGGACAATACCAACCATGTAGCAACACACTGTTTTGTATTAAAATAACAGCTCTCTCCCAACTCTCCTACTCTCCCAAAAAATAATTTATCAATCACACTGATAGACATTATGCTAAGAAGCCCAGCTCCCCCCATACATATCATAATCATTTCATTCTGATCCACTCCAGTATGCTGTAACGCAGCAATAGCAATGATTCCTAAACAAATAATAACACCATAAACAACAAAAAATAATTTATCCATGTAATAAAGCTGATGAAGTAAAATATTTTTTTCAGACATCATTGGTATTTTTTGTTTTTCCAGTTCTTCAATCATCACATTATAAGTTTTTTGTTTTCTAGTTTTATCAACCCAAAGTTGCTGATCTGCTTTTGTAAAAAGATTCTTTATTTCACTATTTTTCATAATCGTTCTCCATTATCTTTTTTAGCTGATTTACCCCTAAGCGAAATCGAGATTTTGTAGTAGAAACACTACATCCCATAATCTTTGCTATGTCTTTAAATTTCATTTCTTCATAAATACGCAAAATAACAACCTCCTTTATATCTCGCGAAAGTTCATTTAACAAACTCCTCAAATAAATGGCATCCGTAGCTTCATTCAAAAAATCTCTGTGATTTGAAATATTGGCAAATTTCTCACAATCAACGGCTGTTCCTTTTTCCTTTTTGTCTCGGAAATAATTAAAACATATATTTCTTGCAATCGTCAGGAGATAGCCTTTAAGATTTTTATGTTTATAAGAAGTTCCATATTTAATGAATTTCAAAAATGTTTCTTGTGCAATATCGTAAGCATCATCCTCGGTTTGAACCATATATAAGCAAAAGCGATAAATATCTGCATAATATTGCTCAACAATAATGTCAACCGCTTCTTTACTTCCGCTATGCACTTTTTGAATCAATTCACTGTCTTTCATAGCGTTTTCTCCAATCATAAAACGTTTTACACCCTATATAACCTCCATAAAGGCAAAAAAGTTCACTATAAAATAATTTTTTATTCCTATTACACTTTATTTTCATATGAATCATACCATTTATTATAAATCCTAAAACTGTGCCCTACAAATCGAATTTCTTTTCAAATAAATAACAAGAGCATTTTTATCTTTAGGGTATTATTCATTAGGCATGTTGTAGTAGAAATCTTCTACCCTCTCCATACTGAGATGATTTTCTCCATTATCTATGACTTTCTGTCAATTTGACAGCTCTGATTTCTTTCTCTATTGCTCTGATGGCTGTTTTGTACTCATTCCTCGTCCTCCTCTTCCAGTTCCGCTTTATAATCTTCTAAGTCCATAAGAAAAATCTCATAGCCTTCATTGCTCATGCAGAACAGCTTTCTTATGGTATTGCAGACAAGCCCGATCATATCCTCATCCCCTTCCAGAAATGGAATAATATTGCCGATGGCTTCCATCGTGTCATTTCTGTTGCCTTTATCAAACATTGCGGTCACTAAGCATTCATCTGTATCAAAGTTCATTGCCAGATCCATCATAATTCTACCTCCCCCTTCTTACGTGCTTTGGATTTTTCAGTTTCCGTTTCTTTCTGCTCCTGTGCTTTTGCTCTTGCCTGAAACTCTTTCAATGACTGCAGTACGGATTTTTTCAGTTCTCCTTTTCCACCCTTTGCAGGCTCTTTGTTTTGTTCCCGGTTTGGTTCTACTGATACGGATTCTTTCTTGACTGGTGCTTCTGGAACTTCCTGTTTCACTTCCACAGTCTGTTCTGCTTCCTGCACTTTTCCATGTTTCTCATTCAAATACTTTTCCATATCGTTAATTGCTTTCTGTACCAATGGACTTTCCTTATAATGCGGAATCATATCTATCAGTTCCCTGTCTACTCTGTCCCAACACATCAGTTCGTACTCTCCAGAATAATCCTTATCCCCGTCCTGCAGGTCAAAACCAATCCCTTTGCCTCCATGCAGTCGATCTGCCGGAATACTTTCATAAATCTTAATCGCTTCTTCCAGAGTAAGATTATTATGGTATTCTCCCATGACCGGAAACTCCATACACTCTGCCACATAAAAAGTAATCGTAGCTTCCGGCTGTTCCTGTTCTGATTGTCTGGTAAAGATAGAAAAGGTTTCTGCATTTTCCAGGCGGGAAAGTAATGACCGGGCAGTTATCACATCACTGTCTATATCAGATTCTTCCGATACTTCAACCAGCCAGTCCTTTAAACACCCTGTTTTCTGATTCAAAATGTCCTCTGTGATTTTCTTCACCTGTTCTTCCCT
>NZ_JBQHWS010000080.1:0-16537 GCF_052063845.1 Blautia sp. HCP3S3_D9 | reverse complement strand
GGTCAAGAAAAACCTGAATATCTTCTTCACAGAGCGGAAGTCCTGCAGGGCATCCGTCTACTACGGCTCCGAGAGCTTTTCCGTGGGATTCACCCCAGGTAGTTACCTTGAATTTATTTCCAAATGATGACTGACTCATATGATTTATATCCTTTCTTTGTTGATCTATTGTGCTTTGCGGTGTTACTGAGAAGGGAATAAACAGTAACTTTGCTGCTGTTTGCTGCTCTGGCTTTGATTACGGAAATCTTCCTGATATATTAACCAGATCAAGTAAGTCCCCTGCTTCAATTGAGAATATCCGCCTGACTGTAATATAGATGAGAGCTGCAATTTTTATGTAGTGTGTACATGTAGCGGGCACATATATGACTTTATTATAGCGAAGTGTAAAAGTTTTGTAAACCGAAAGTATATGAATTGACAAAAATTCATGTTCAAACTATAATGATTGTTGAGTCTTTGTACAAAAACAGGACATAGTGTAAGCTGTGATACAGGGATGAGGAGCAGCTTATATACGAGGGGAAATCGAGAGAAGAAGGGAAGTGTGGATCGTGGTAAGGATTTTTAAGACAATCGATGGCTCAATCCATGAAATACAGGAACCTCAGGAGGGATGCTGGATTGCACTGACGAATCCTACAGCAACAGAGATTTTTGAAATTTCCGAGCAGTTTGGGATAGAGGTGGACGATTTGCGCGCGCCTTTGGATGAGGAAGAACGTTCCCGTATTGAAGTGGAGGACAATTATACCCTTATCCTTGCAGATGTACCTGCGATTGAAGAACGTAATGAGAAGGACTGGTATGTGACCATCCCTCTTGGTATCATAGTAACTCAGAAGATGATCTTTACAGTCTGTCTGGAGGACACCCAGGTGCTGACCAGATTTATGGAAGGCAGAGTGAGAAACTTCTATACGAATATGAAGACACGTTTCATTCTGCAGATCCTGTACCGTAATGCGAGCATGTATCTGAGATATCTGCGTATTATAGATAAGAAGAGCGAGCAGATAGAGGAGAAACTTCATCTGTCTACAAGAAATCAGGAGCTGATGGAGCTTCTGGAACTGGAGAAATCACTGGTATACTTTACAACCTCTCTGAGGTCAAACGAGATGGTGCTGGAGAAACTGCTGAAGGTTGAGAGCATCAAGAAGTATCCGGAGGACACGGAGCTTCTGGAGGATGTTATCATCGAGAACAAGCAGGCCATCGAGATGGCGAATATCTACAGCGGGATCCTGAGCAGTATGATGGGGACTTTAGCTTCCGTTATTTCAAATAATCTGAACATCGTTATGAAAGTACTGGCAGTCATCACCATTGTCATGAGTATACCGACCATTATTTTCAGTGCTTACGGTATGAACGTAAGTGCTTTGGGAATGCCGTTTTCAAGGACACCGTGGGGATTTTTGATCATTATCATTCTCTCCATTGTGGCAAGTATCATTGCGGCGGTATTTCTTTCCAAGAAGAAATTTTTCTGATTTAGCAAAGGAGACTTATGAAATTTATTGACAAACTGGAACGAAAATTTCACGGACGCGGAATTGAGAATCTTACGATCTATATTATCGTAAGTTATGTGCTGGGATACGCGCTGATGATCCTGAATCCAAGTGTATTAGGTATGTTGACTTTAAATGTTTCCAAGATCCTTCAGGGACAGATATGGAGACTGGTCACATGGGTTATTTATCCGCCGTCTACATCATCTACGCTGTGGTTTGTGATCGCGATTTTGTTCTTTTATTATCCGATCAGTGCATCACTGGAACGTACATGGGGATCATTTAGATTTACCGTGTATATTATATCAGGAATGATTTTTACGGTAATTTCTGCATTTATTTTTTATTTTATTACAAAAGGAGTGTTTGATCCTTTTCTGAATGGAGCACAATTTTCTACGTATTATATCAGTCTGTCTATTTTCCTGGCATATGCGCTGACATATCCGGATATGAGAGTCATGCTGTACTTTGTAATCCCGATCAAGATGAAGTGGATGGCAATCGTATATGCCCTGATCGTGACATATGACATTGTGAGATATGTCATGGGTGGAGCATGGTTTATGGCATTGCCGATCATTGCATCCTTACTGAACTTTATTATCTTCTTCCTGAGCACAAGAAATATCAGCCGATACAATCCGAAGGAAGTCCATCGGAGAAATCAGTTTAAGAGAGCAATGGGAGAAAGCAAGACGGTTCCATTCCCTGGCAGTTCACAGGGAGTGACGAAACATAAATGTGCAGTCTGTGGCCGTACAGAGAAAGATGATCCAAATCTGGAATTCCGTTTCTGTTCCAAATGCAACGGAAACTATGAGTACTGTCAGGATCATTTATATACACATATACACAAGAAGTAAGAGGAGACAAGATTATTATGAAAAAAGTACCATTTGTCACCCTGGAGAAGCTCCAGGAAATCAACGAACAGTTTCCAACCCCTTTCCATCTTTATGATGAAAAAGGCATCCGTGAGAATGCCAAAGCAGTAAAAGAAGCATTTGCATGGAACAAAGGTTTCAAAGAATTCTTCGCTGTAAAGGCAACTCCAAACCCATTCCTGATCAAAATTCTTCAGGAGTATGGATGTGGATGTGACTGCTCTTCCATGACAGAGCTGATGATGTCCAAAGCAATCGGATGCAAAGAAGGAGACATTATGTTCTCTTCCAATGATACACCGGAAGAAGAGTTCAAATATGCAAATGAGATCGGCGGAATCATCAACCTGGATGATATTACTCATATCGAGAGCGTAGAGAGAGCTGTCGGATATATTCCGAAAGTGATCAGCTGCCGTTACAATCCGGGCGGAGTGTTCAAGATCAGCAATGACATCATGGACAACCCAGGAGATGCAAAATATGGTATGACTACCGAGCAGATCTTTGAAGCATTCAAGACTCTGAAAGCGAAAGGTGCCGAGGAATTCGGTATCCATGCATTCCTTGCAAGTAATACAGTGACAAATGAGTACTATCCAATGTTAGCAAAAGAGATGTTTGAACTGGCAGTGAAACTTCAGAAAGAGACAGGCGCTCATGTGAAGTTTATCAACCTTTCCGGTGGTGTCGGAATCGCTTACAAACCAGATCAGACTCCAAACGATATCAGAGAGATCGGTGAAGGTGTCCGCAAAGTTTATGAGGAAGTTCTTGTTCCTGCAGGAATGGGCGATGTTGCGATTTATACAGAGATGGGCCGTTTCATGATGGGACCGTATGGCTGCCTGGTAACAAAGGCAATCCATGAGAAACATACTCACAAAGAGTACATTGGTGTAGATGCGTGTGCAGTTAACCTGATGCGTCCTGCAATGTACGGTGCTTATCATCACATCACTGTTATGGGAAAAGAAGACCAGCCATGCGATCACAAATATGATGTAACTGGATCCCTCTGCGAGAATAATGATAAATTCGCTATTGACCGCTATCTGCCGAAGGTAGATATGGGTGATCTCCTTGTGATCCATGATACAGGAGCTCATGGTTTTGCTATGGGATATAACTATAATGGTAAACTGAAATCTTCTGAGATTCTTCTTCATGAGGATGGAAGCTTCGAGATGATTCGCCGTGCTGAGACACCGAAGGATTATTTCGCAACATTTGACTGCTTCCCGATTTATGAGAAATTACTGGAAGATGTGAAATAGGATGAACTGAATCGAAATGAGAATGGGAGGCGCTGATCTGGGCGTCTTTCATTTTGCGTATCAGAACTTTTCAACAAAATCAGGAGTGCAAGTTCTTTCTGATAAATTGCGTAGCAGTTATTTGGTTATGAGTAAGCCACAAAGCGGATGATTTTATCCGCTTGAGTTATAAAAAAGCAATAAGCATAAGAAGTGAACAGAAAAGAGAAGATTACATATGATTAAATACGAATATGAGACAGGAATGTGTAAACAACTGCATTATAATGGTCTGTGGAGTGTACAGTACGAGGGCGTTCCCGGACATTTTAAGAAAGTAAAAATGGTCTGTCCATGTATTAAAGATGGATGTGATCAGGACTGTGAAGTGTTTAAAAATATACCTGAGATAAAAGCAGTAGATCAGGAATGGCATATGAGAGATGAGATATAAAGTAACTACAGAAAAAAAAGGAAAAACAGACAGATATAGAAACAGACCGGGAAGAATATATGCAGTGCTTGTGTTTATGCTGTTCATAAGCCTGAGTTGTGCTGGATTTTTTTCAAAGAATATATACGCAGCAGACCAGTATCAGATGCAGAAGACATCTGTGGTTATAAAGACAGGTGCGTCTTATACAGCAAAAATATTGAATAATAACAAAAAGGTAAATCTGAAAAATTTTAAATGGAGCAGCAGTAATCTAAAGTACGCGAAAGTTGTAAACGGAAAGATCTATGGTCTGAAACCAGGAACGGCAACGATCACTGCTCAGAAGAATCAGGTGAAATTGTCCTGCGAAGTTTATGTCTGTAATAAAACAGAAGCAGTTCCATTCAGGAAATATAAGAATCAGGTGAAAATAACAGCAGGAAAGACACTTCTTTTAGAACCACAGAAATGTGGAAAAAAGATAACTTACAGTTCTTCAGATAAAGGGGTAGCAACTGTTTCAAAGAAGGGAAAAGTTACTGCAAAGAAAGTCGGAAGTACGAAGATTACCTGTATTTCTTATGGTACAAACAGATACGTTTCAGAGATTGAAGTGGTGGTTACAAAACAGACAGTAACACCAGTGCCATCTGTAACACCAGAAATCACGCCGACATTAGTACCAGAAAAACCGACTCCATCAATTACGCCAGCTCCAGAACCAACACCTACCGATACACCAGCTCCGGAACCATCTGTAACACCGGAGCTCACACCTACAGCAACTCCGGAAAAACCAGATGTCCCGGAAATTACACCGACACCAACACCAGAAGAACCCAAGGATTTTCAGAAACCGCTGGATGGAACAACCTGCTATATTTTGCACAGAGGCGACCAGACTGTGGCACCGGAGAACTCCATGCCTGCTTTTGAGGCAGCAGGACGTGGCGGGGCAGAGTATGTGGAAACAGATGTAAGGGAGACAAAGGATGGTGTGCTGGTACTTTCCCATGATGATTCCCTGCAGCGCATGTGTGGCGAAGACAAGCTGATTTCGGAATTGACTTATGAGGAAGTGAAGCAGTATCCGATCATAAATGGTACAAATGCGTCACAATATCCGGACAATGTAGTTCCAACACTGGAAGAATACCTTGCATGCTGCAATAAATATTCCATGACACCTGTGATTGAGATAAAATCAATTTCCACGGAAGAAGGGATGAGCTCATTTATGCAGCTTCTTTCCAAATCACAGAAAAAGCCGATTCTGATCTGTTTTCGAATAGACACTTTGCGAAAGCTGCGAGAATTAGGGTTTGATGGAAAAATGCAGTGGATTAGGACTGCACGAGTGACAAATACAGTAATTCAGCAATGTAAAAAATATAATCTGGATATAAGCGTCGAGTACTGGAACGTCAGTATGTATGACATTAGCAATGTGCACCAGAATGGCATACGTATTTCTATATGGCTTTGTCAGAATGAAGACATGGTAGATATTTTCAGAAAAATGGGAGCAGATTATATCACATATGAGAAGTGGAATACTGATAATGAGGAATAAAATCTGCAGCCACAAGTTCCAATTTCATTAATGCAGGAAATTTGGAATAAATTTTGGTCTCGTTACTGAGAACAGAATGAATAATAACGTGAATATACGACAGGATTAGCAAAAAATCTAAGTAGACATTTGGCAGAAAAGTAAGTAAAATGCTAACTATAAGAGATAACTTTGGTCCTTTGCTTAACCAAACTGCGGAACGGTTATTTGGTTATAAGCAGGCAGCAGATTGGATGATTTTATCTGTTTGACTTGTGAAATGCAGTGGGCAGGGACTAAGAGTAAAAGAGGAGGAGAGATTGATGAAGAAAATGGCAGCGATCATGCTGGCAGGTGTGCTGGCAGCTGGATCATTCAGTACAGTCAGCGCAGCAGAATTTTCCGACGGAGCAGGTGCACAGAGTAATGCATATTTTGCGGACAATTTCGAATATTCCTGGTCTGCGGGAGAGGATGAATCCACAGATACAGATGAGAAACAAAGTATCAGCGCCAATGACAGTGTTGTAGAAGGCCTGGATAAGCCTCTAACTTTTTATCCCAATACCTATTACAAATTCAATGTAATCGGTGCAGGAACGCAGAATACAAATCCTGTGGAGGGAGATATCAAGTGGACACCGGTATATTGGAGCCTGTCCATCAAACCACAGGAGAGTGATATCCACAGAAAATGGGAAATCGGTTCAGCAAGCGGAATTTATACAAAGGTAGAGCGTGTGTATGACATGTATATATTTTTCCAGAGGGAGGAATATATTGAGAATGCATGGGTACAAAATGATATCATACAGCCTGTGAGATATCAGTTCAATGCAGCACCATTAACTGCTGAAGACAATAAGAATGTTTATTATACAGGTGGTCTCGGCTATAAGATTTTAAATGCAAACGAAGTGAGTGTTACAAGTCTTGCAGCGACATTTAATATCATACAGATTCCGGCAACGGTTATTATTAATGATAAGGTTTACAAAGTAACTACGATCGATCAGAATGCATTTAAGGGAAATAAAGAAATCACAGATGCTATTTTCGGAAGCAACATAACTACTATCGGAAAGTATTCCTTTTATCAGTGCACGAACCTGCGAACCATAAGGTTCGGCTCAAAAGTAACCCGAATTGGCAGTAATGCGTTTGCTCAGTGCCCGAAACTGAAAAACTTTACACTTCCTGCAAGTATCAAACACATTGATGCTTATGCATTTGCCCAGTGTCCGGCAGTTAAGATCATTAAGATTAATGGTTCCTCATTGGAATACATTGGAAAGAAAGCATTTGCGGCCAACAAAACAGTAACGTTGAGACTCCCAAAGAAATCATTTACCAAGTATCGGAAACTGCTGAAAGCAAGTGGTGTATATTCTAAAACAACATTTGTAAAATTCTAGAGAGTGTTTGAAAGACTGGCAGAACCTGGATATTTCACACAAACCAACAGGCGCTGCCAGTTTTTGCTGGATGAATAAGTATTTTGTTTCAATACATATAGAGATATCCGTTTACTCATCTAAAAAATTCAATGGAAAATTGCAAAACACCCTTGCCATATTTTGAAAGTTATGCTAATATAATATTTGTTTCGTGCCGGCATGTCGGAATGGCAGACGAGGCAGACTCAAAATCTGTTGTGGGCAACCACGTGTGGGTTCAAGTCCCACTGCCGGCAGTAAAAAGAGAGACTCTGTTCAATAAAAAGAACAGAGCTTTTTATTATGCCTGTTTCTGCTGTCTGCTTTGCTGCCGGTTTCAGCATATGCAAAAGAATCATAGTCGGAAACTGTCAAAGTAGGATGGCTTACACAAAACCAGACAGATGTAATCCTGCTGGCTGGATGTCTGAGAAATAAGAATCTGCTGGAAACAGTACATATATTAAGAAAGCTGTCAGAGAAAGCAGTACAGTACTTGAGAGAACATTGAGGGGATTATTTGCTGCCGAAGAAAGATCTGTAAAAATTATGAAAAATAAATAAAGAAATACTTAAAAGCTCTGTTGGAAGAAATGGTTTTCGACAGGGCTTTTATTGTTAAAACTTTTATCAGTATGAAAGTTGCTGTTTTCGTGATATATTTATAGTAGAAAGAAAAATAAAAGTAAGGAAGAAAGGAAAAGGTAAAAGTATGAAGAAAGGAACGTTACAAAGGAAGTCAAAATCTGGCAGATACACAATCCTCAAGAAGATAATGGTCAGTATTCTGATATGCTGTCTGCTTCTGCAACTGCCGGTATTTCCGGCATATGCTGTCAGTTCCACACCGCTGCAGACAAATGGTCAGCTAAAAGTAAAAGGTACAAAAATCGTAAATTCCAGCGGAAAGACGGTTATCCTGAAAGGGGTAAGCACCCATGGTATCAATTGGTTTCCGCAGTATGTCAATAAGTCTGCATTCAAAACCCTGCGTGACCAGTGGGGTGTGAACTGTATCAGACTTGCCATGTATGCAGAAGAGTACAATGGCTATTGCTCTGGTGACAATCAGAGTGAGTTAAAGAAAATCATAGACAATGGCGTAAAATATGCCACAGAGCTGGGAATGTACGTGATCATTGACTGGCATATTCTCAGTGATGGAAATCCAAAGAAGAACCAGAAACAGGCGGTAGCATTTTTTAAAGAAATGGCAAAGAAATATAAAAATCAGAAAAATATTTTTTATGAAATATGCAACGAACCAAATGGGAATACTTCATGGAAGACCATCAAAAGTTATGCCACTGCAGTGATAAAAGCAATCCGTGCTTATGACAAGAAGAATATCATTCTGGTAGGAACTCCTACCTGGTCACAGGACGTAGATATTGTTGCGGACAATCCGATCACAGGCTATTCGAACATTATGTATACGTTTCATTTCTACGCAGCAACACACAAAGATTATTACAGAACCAAAGTTCAGAATGCTATTAATAAAGGTCTGCCTGTTTGTGTAAGTGAATTCGGTATTTCTGAGAGTTCAGGAAATGGCAGTATCGACAAGAAAGAAGCAAATACCTGGATCCAGTTCCTGAAGAAAAACAAGATCAGTTATGTGTGCTGGGATCTCAGTAACAAGAATGAAAGCTGTTCCCTGCTCAAAAGCAGCAGCACCAGAACCGGGAACTTCAAGACTTCAGATCTTTCCGCCGCAGGTAAATGGTATAAATCCGTAAAATAGTCTTTCGGAGTGTTGAACGCAGAATATTATAAAAAAAATCTGTTAATTCTTAAATGTTTGTGAAATTTATCCGGCCTTTATTGAAAAACAAAGAAATAAGTGATAAGGTACATTTTAACAAAACGAATGGAGGAAAAAGCCGATGAACCTTGATAATAAAAAACCAGGCAGAAAACCGCTTTATGTATATTATATCATCGCGGCAGTTATTATCATTCTTCTGAACGTGCTGTTACTTCCTGCAATTGAGGGACGAAAGGTACAGACAACAGAGTACAGTGTCTTCCTTACAGGAGTAGAGAAGGGATACGTTAAGACAGTAGAAATTCAGGATGATTATATTTATTACGTAGCAGAGAGTGACGGACAGGAAGGTTATTTCAGAACCGTTAAAGTAAGTGACCCTGACCTTGTAGACCGTTTACATGACGCAAATGTGAAATTCGGCGCAGCAGCACCGCAGCAGACATCCATCTGGATCAGCCTGATCGCGGGATATGTACTGCCAATCGCTATCTTTATTCTTCTTGGAAGATGGCTCAGCAAGAAGATGATGAGTTCCATAGGCGGCGGCCCTGGCGGAACAATGTCCTTTGGTAAAAGCAATGCCAAAGTATATGTAAAATCTTCCACAGGAATCAAATTTACAGACGTAGCAGGAGAGGATGAAGCCAAGGAGCTTCTGACAGAGATCGTAGGCTATCTTCATAACCCGCAGAAATACAGAGAGATCGGTGCATCTATGCCGAAAGGAGCCCTTCTTGTAGGCCCTCCTGGAACAGGTAAAACTCTTCTGGCAAAAGCAGTAGCCGGTGAAGCAGAAGTTCCGTTCTTCTCCATTTCCGGTTCTGAGTTCGTAGAGATGTTTGTAGGTATGGGTGCTGCCAAGGTGCGTGACCTCTTCAAACAGGCAAATGAGAAAGCACCATGTATTGTGTTTATCGATGAGATCGATACGATTGGTAAGAAACGTGACGGTGCCGGATTTACAGGCGGCAACGATGAACGTGAACAGACCCTGAACCAGTTACTTACAGAAATGGATGGCTTTGACGGATCCAAGGGCGTTGTAATCCTGGCAGCAACAAACAGACCAGATTCCCTTGATCCTGCACTTCTTCGTCCGGGACGTTTCGACAGACGTATTCCTGTAGAACTTCCAGACTTAAAAGGACGTGAAGAGATCCTTAAAGTTCATGCAAAGAAGATTAAGATTGCTGATTCCGTACGCTTTGATGAGATTGCTAAAGCAGCAGCCGGAGCTTCCGGTGCAGAGCTTGCGAACATCGTCAATGAAGCAGCACTGCGTGCAGTACGTGAGGGCAGAAAATTTGCCACACAGGCAGACTTTGAAGAGAGCATCGAGGTAGTTATCGCCGGATATCAGAAGAAGAACCGTGTTCTTTCCAATAAGGAAAAACTGATCGTTTCCTACCATGAGATCGGACATGCATTGGTTGCCGCAAAGCAGACCGAGTCTGCACCGGTTCACAAGATTACGATCATTCCTCGTACATCCGGTGCGCTTGGTTACACTATGCAGGTAGATGACGGAGATCATTACCTGATGACAAAAGAGGAACTGGAGAACAAGATCGCAACTTTTACAGGCGGACGTGCTGCAGAGGAATTGATCTTCCATTCCATCACAACCGGAGCCTCCAACGATATTGAACAGGCGACCAAGCTTGCAAGAGCGATGATCACCAGATATGGTATGAGTGAAGACTTTGACATGGTTGCCATGGAGAACGTGACAAACCAGTATCTGGGCGGAGATTCCAGCCTGAGCTGTTCTTTCGAGACACAGACACTTCTGGACAAGAAAGTTGTGGAACTTGTCAAGATGGAACATCAGAAAGCACTGAAGATCTTGCAGGACAATATCGGAAAGCTTCATGAACTTGCCAAATATCTCTATGAACATGAGACAATTACAGGCGAGGAATTTATGAAGATCCTGGAAGCACCTGTACAGGTTCCGAATGCCAATGTGGAAGCAGAGGCAGATACAACAGCAGAAACAGTTGAATAATTAAATAGAATAAATACAAAAGAAAAGCAGCAGAAGTCGAGTTATGGATTTTTGCTGCTTTTTACGGTTATTCCTGCGTTATTGTTCACATACCACTATCTCGCGAAGCGTGTTACTGGGCGCAACGCTTTTTCTTGCCATTTGAGTGTGGTTCGGGTATAATTCGTAATAGTGAGCATCAATAAAAGCGGTTACTTTTTTCGGACAGTAAACGCAGAGTACTTGTTACAGAAGAAAGAAGGGATTTGATATGGATTGCCGTACTGCAGAAGGAATGGTAAGCAGTTATATTGAGCATAAGCTTCCTGTAAATGAACTGGAGGAGTTCCTGGATCATGTGGAGAGTTGCTCTTCCTGCTATGATGAGCTGGAAACTTATTTCATTGTTCATGAGGTGACGCAGCAGTTGGACGACAGCAGCAGCAACTCTGTTCTCAATTTCAAGAATCTGCTGGAACAGGATATCCGGAAATCCAGAAGATACATCCGAAAAAAGAAGCTGAGCTGGTTTCTGCTTGGAGCGAGTATATGTCTCCTGATCGCAGTTCTGGCGGCAATTCTCGTTTATGTAATGATGGAAACGGTGCATATTTTATAAGATACTGGAGGAATTTATGAGCGAAAAAATATTACTGATCGACGGACATAGCATTCTGAACAGGGCTTTTTACGGTCTGCCTGATCTTACAAATTCAGAAGGAAAGCATACAGGAGCAGTCTATGGGTTCCTGAATATTCTTTTCCGTACAATTGAAGAGGAGAAGCCCCAGTATCTGACCGTGGCATTCGACCTGAAAGCGCCGACTTTCCGCCATAAGATGTTTGAGGCGTATAAAGGGACACGTAAGCCGATGCCTGAGGAACTGAGAGCGCAGGTACCACTGATCAAGGAAGTTCTTACTGCAATGGGCGTAAACATTATAAGCAAAGAAGGCTATGAAGCCGATGATATCCTCGGAACACTGGCAAAGAAGAGCGAAGCGGCAGGAATGGAGGCAACGATCCTTTCCGGTGACAGAGATTTGCTTCAGCTTGCGACAGAGAAGATATTGATTCGTCTGCCAAAGACTGTAAGAGGAAAGACTACGATCGAGGATTACCATGCACAGCAGGTAATCGAGAAATATCAGGTCACACCGCCACAGATCATTGAATTAAAAGCGCTGATGGGTGACAGCGCAGATAATATTCCGGGAATTCCAGGTGTAGGAGAGAAGACTGCTACGAAGATTATTGTGGAATATGGAAGTATTGAGAATGCACATGAACATCTGGAAGAGCTGAAGCCAAACAGAGCCAGAGAATCCATGAGAGAGCATTATGATATGGCGCAGATGAGTAAGGCGTTGGCTACTATCTGTACAGACAGCCCGATTGAATTCTCTTATGAAGATGCAAAGCTCGGAAATCTTTATACGAAAGAGGCTTTTCTGCTCTGCAGACAGCTGGAATTTAAGAACCTGCTTGGACGCTTCGATTCTGAGGCTGTACAGGAAGATACGCTGGAACAGGAATTTTTCACATGTGCGGATCTGGCAGGATGTGAAAACCTGTTTGAGAAAGCAGAAGCTGCGAAAGCGGCAGGCGTTTCCCTGATCGCAGAGAATGGACAGGTATATGGTGCAGGACTGGCATTAAGTGAAGAAGAGATTTATTATATTCCTGTAGAGGGAATGATCACCGAAAGCTATCTCTGTGGAAAGTTGGAGACACTTTTCCATAAAGTATCTGAATATAATGAGAAGAATCATGTAAGAGGTACCGCAGAAGATGGCGCGAATGTTATAGAAAATAACGATGCGAACAGTATGGAAAATGGTATGGTAAGTGAAATGGAAAGTCATGTAATCTGCGCACTTGATGTAAAATCCATACTTAAGCATATTACATTTGATGATCCGAATGCAGTATTTGATGCAGGAGTAGCGGCATATCTTCTGAATCCTCTGAAATCTGTTTACACCTATGATGATATGGCAAAGGAATACCTGAACGGACGTATGCTGCCTACAAGAGAAGAACTTCTTGGAAAGAAAACAGTAGAGAAAGCCTGGGAAGAAGGCGCAGAGGGACTTACATCCTGGGCGTGTTATATGGCATACACAGCACTTGCATGCCGGACTCCAATGTGTGACGCATTAAAAGAGACTGGTATGTGGAACGTGTATACACAGATTGAACTTCCATTGATCTTTACTCTGGACTCCATGGAAAAATGGGGAATCAGTGTAAAGGGTGAGGAACTGAAGAACTATGGCGAGAAGCTAAATGTCCGTATTGAAGAACTGGAGAAGCTGATCTGGCAGCAGGCAGGAGAGGAGTTTAATATCAATTCTCCGAAACAAATGGGTGTGATTCTGTTTGAAAAACTTGGGCTTAAAGGCGGAAAGAAAACAAAGACTGGTTATTCTACAGCAGCAGATATTCTCGAGAAGCTTGCACCGGAGTATCCGATCGTAAAGGATATTCTGGAATATCGTCAGCTTGCGAAACTGAAATCTACCTATGCAGATGGTCTGGCAAATGTGATAGCTGCAGATGGCAGGATCCATTCCACCTTTAATCAGACGATCACTGCAACGGGAAGAATCAGCAGTACAGAGCCGAACCTGCAGAATATTCCGATACGAATGGAACTGGGACGCCTGATCCGTAAAGTATTTGTGCCTGAGGACGGTTATGTATTCCTGGATGCGGACTATTCTCAGATTGAACTTCGTGTTCTTGCACATATGTCAGGAGATGAGAAGCTGATCCAGGCATATAAAGAAGCACAGGATATCCACAGACATACGGCATCTGAAGTATTTCACGTGCCGTTTGATCAGGTAACAGACCTGCAACGAAGAAATGCTAAGGCAGTAAACTTTGGAATCGTATACGGGATCAGTTCATTTGGACTGAGTCAGGATTTAAGTATTACAAGAAAAGAAGCCGCAGAGTATATTGAGAGATATTTTGAATCTTACCCGAGGATCAAGGGATTCCTTGATGGACTGGTAGAAGAGGGAAAAGAAAAGGGCTATGTGACTACTATGTTTGGCAGACGCAGACCGATCCCGGAATTGAAATCCAGCAATTTCATGCAGAGATCCTTTGGTGAACGAGTAGCCATGAACTCTCCGATCCAGGGAACTGCAGCAGACATCATTAAGATTGCCATGAACCGTGTATACAGACGACTGAAAGACGAGAATCTGAAATCCCGTCTGGTACTTCAGGTACATGATGAGCTTCTGATAGAGACTTATAAAGAGGAAATTCCGCAGGTATCTGCGATTCTTGAGGAAGAGATGAAAGGTGCTGCGAAGCTTGCTGTAGAGCTGGATGTAGATATGCATCAGGGAAATAACTGGTACGAAGCGAAGTAGTGATAAAATATAAATGAAATCTGGTACATCAGATAAAATGAATAAAATACGTCTGCTGTTTTAACTGAATACGGATTATGAGTATCCGACTGATCTGTAAAAGCAGTGGACATAATAAAGATAAGAGGCAGAAATGATTACAATAGGGATCTCCGGTGGAGTAGGCGCCGGAAAGAGTACAGTGCTTGATTTTCTGGAAGAAAAGTATCAGGCATATGTAATGAAAGCGGATGAGATCGGGCATCTGGTGATGGAACCGGGGCAGCCCTGTTACGAACCCGTGATCGGATTATTTGGAAAACAAGTGATAAAAAATGATAAAACTATTGACCGCAGACAGGTTTCGGATGTAGTATTTTCACATCCGGGTATGCTGGAGAAATTAAATCAGATCATTCATCCTGCTGTAAAACAGTATATCAGGGATCAGTTAGCGGTAAAGAAACAGCAGGGACAGAAGGTATGTGTGGTGGAAGCTGCACTTCTTCTGGAGGATCATTATCAGGAGTTCTGTGATACAATATGGTATATCCACACGGATGAAGAAATCCGTATCCAGAGACTGATGGAGAATCGCGGTTATACCAGAGAGAAATCAGCCAGTATCATTGCCAGTCAGGCACCGGAGTCATTTTTCCGGACAAATGCAGACTACGTTGTGGTAAATAACGGAGATTTTGCAGAGACAAGGCAGCAGATCGAGGAAGGAATCAGAAAATATGAGACTTTGTAGCATTGCCAGCGGAAGCAGTGGAAACTGTATTTACGTGGGTTCAGACAACGCCCATCTTCTGGTGGATGTGGGCATCAGCGGGAAACGAGTGGAACAGGGATTAAATTCTCTGGATTTGACAGGAAAAGATATTGATGGTATTTTGATTACACATGAACATTCAGATCATATCAAAGGTCTGGGAGTGATCGCGAGAAAGCATCATATCCCGGTTTATGCAACCGGGGGGACAGTGGATGCCTTGTCCAGGATGAATCTGGGTAAGATGCCAGAGGGGATTTTTCATGAAATCCGTGAAGACGAGCCTTTTGAGATTAAAGACCTGACAGTGAATCCGTTTACCATTCCCCATGATGCAGCACAGCCGGTTGGGTATCGCGTGGAATGCGGGGAACAATCTGTAGGGATTGCTACAGACCTTGGAAAATATAATGAATACATAGTTGAGAATCTGCAGGATCTGGATGCGCTTCTTCTGGAAGCAAATCATGACATCCGTATGCTGCAGGTTGGAAAATATCCGTATTACCTGAAACAGAGAATCCTTGGAGACAGAGGTCATCTTTCCAATGAGAATGCAGGCAGACTTTTATGCAGACTGCTGCATGACAATATGAAAGCCATTTTCCTGGGACATCTCAGCAGGGAGAATAACTATGAAGAACTGGCATACGAAACTGTTTGCTCAGAAGTAACCTTAGGTGACAACCCTTATAAGTCCCGGGACTTTAAGATTCAGGTGGCGAAGAGGGATTGCTTATCAGAAGTAATTACAGTGTAGAAAGGACAAAGAATTTATGAAAAAGACAATCATCACAGTAGTAGGAAACGACACCGTAGGAATTATCGCGAAAGTTTGTACTTATCTTGCAGACAACAATGTAAACATTCTTGATATCTCTCAGACCATCGTACAGGGATACTTTAACATGATGATGGTAACAGATGCCAGCAAATGTGAGAAAGATAATGGAGTTCTTGCAAAAGAACTGGAAGCCCTTGGAGATCAGATCGGCGTAGTGATCCGCTGCCAGCATGAAGACATCTTCAATGTAATGCACAGAATCTGATAAAATCAGATAAGTCGCCGAAGACTTGCCTGTATCAGAAAGAGTTACTCTCTTTCTGGTAAACTGCGAAGCAGTTATTTTGTGTAGAGCTGTGTGGCGAAGTGGACTGCGAATTTCAGCTGCTTCGTAACTCTGAGAAAACATACAAGGGAGAAAAACTAAAATGATCAATATTTTTGAAGTAAATGAAACGAATAAAATGATCGAGCACGAGAACCTGGATGTGCGTACCATTACTATGGGAATCAGTCTTCTGGACTGCATTGACAGTGATCTCGAGACATTAAATAAAAAAGTTTATGACAAGATCACAACTTGCGCAAAGGATCTGGTATCTACAGGTGAAGCGATTTCCACTGAATATGGAATCCCGATCGTAAATAAGAGAATTTCTGTAACTCCGATCGCACTGATCGGTGGTGCTGCATGTAAGACTGCTGAAGACTTTGTAACAATCGCTGAGACACTGGACAGAGCTGCCAAGACTGTTG
>NZ_JBQHWS010000079.1:0-16725 GCF_052063845.1 Blautia sp. HCP3S3_D9 | reverse complement strand
GACTTTCGCAGGGAGAATCACGGTGTGGTTGTGTTCCGCCCACTCAGCATAGTCCTGATTTAATTCTGGCTGGATCCAGTCCTTGTTCGCAATCACGGCCTGTTTGCAATTGTCACAAATCACAATGGCAGGGACACCTCCAAAAGCTTTCAGCGCATGGTTATTAGCCTCTATCCAGTGTATCTCTTTTGTAGAGGTCATTCCTTCAGCGTAGATATACTGCGAATACGGAAGGATTGCTACAAACACCACAATCGGCGTGATCTCGCCTGTTAATCGGTCGATGAGATCAAATGTCTTGCCGGCAAAGTCAACTTCCATTGTTTGGGCAATCACAGCTGTGAAATGGGCTGTTTCGTAGTTCTCATCACACCATTTATTGAAGAGCTCGCAGAACTGCCTGTACTGGTACGCCTTTTTCCCTTCTGTTTTGCATCGCCTGCTATACCGATCCCAGCACACCTGAAGCGTCATGTTCTTTCGCTCATTCATCAGTTTCAAAACCTGTGGATAATCAGGATACTCGTAGCTTTCATCCCGGCCTCCTTCACCGGGCACTTTACCATACACTTTCACAGCGATTCCTGCATTGGTTATTCCGGGCGGAAGTGGGTAATCCAGTTCTTCACATTTTTCGAATGCATGAATAAATTTTAGCACCCCAGATTTGCTCATCCCCGTTTGCCGACTGATCTCTCGTGCGGACAGTTTTAGCACATAGTGCTTGTTAAGAATATCTTTGTAGTCTAACATAGGCTACCTCCTAAATAGAATCTCCATCACTTTTGATGGGCATCTCCATTATAGGCGGTAGCAGTATTTATTGGTTAAGAAAACTGGCCACTCGCTTCGCTCCGTGTCCACTTACGGCCGCAAAAGCGGCCACTGGGTGTCGCCGTATGCATTTACACACAAAGTAATAATAAATCATCACTCCTGTTATTCGTTCTTCCATATTTACGCCCCATATTCACACAAATATTCCATCCCGTTCTAATTGCTCTTCAAATAACAAACCTCGTCCTTGTCCACTTTCAACATCAAATTCATATCGATACTTCACTCTACGAATATCTATTATTTTCCTGTCTCCATTTTGTCCAACTGTTCCTCTGTCTGCTTCTTTCGGAAAGCCCTGATAAAGATTTAAACTTAACGTAAGATTTTCCAATTTGGATCTTATCAGGCTTCTGGCTTCCTTGCTCATATTTGATTTTTTCAGAAACTCTACTCCATTTTCAAATAATTGTTGATTTGCATTATAAATATCATCTGGAACAATTGTTATACTTTTGATATCCCTTACTTTAGCTTCATCTGCAGAATATTCTGTTGGATGGATTTCAGCAAACATTTTTAAATATTTTTGAATGTTTTTAAAATATGCAGTTTCTTTCACTCCATCCACGCTATAGACTTCATTCATATATGTAGTTTTTTCATCTTCAGAAAATAATGCATATTCATATTTTTCCAGTAACTCTAAAGACCTGTCATATAACTTGTCTTCATATATGCTTTGATTCTTTCCTTCTCTAACTCCATTTCGATTATCAAATATAATAATATTAGGCTCATCAGGACAATATCTGCCTTTACGATTACATCTTCCCATACGCTGCAAAAGGCTGTCCGCAGTACACATTTCTGTATATAAAATATCAAAATCTATATCCAGACTTGCTTCAACAATTTGTGTTGTAATCCATATTCCAGGTTCATCTGACTCAGAAAATTCCATAATCTTCTTTTCCAGAAAGGCTCTGTCTCTTCTGATATATTTGGAATGTAAGAGCCATACATTTTCTCCCTGAAGTTCTTTATACAACTTTTGTGCTCTGGAAACAGTATTGCAGATAACCAATACTTTTTTATTTATCCCCTGATTTCTAATTTCATCTAAATCCATTTCTGAATGTCTAATTTCTATTTTATGTCTGGGATATTTTTCTATCTGATATTCTTTACCAGTAAAATCTTGAAATAAGTATTGTTCCCCCTCAATTAACTTGTATTGTTCCATAAAATATTTGAGTACTGGTGGAAAGGTTGCTGTAATAATAGCAAATTTTCCACCTAACTCCTGTATCATTTTTAATCCATAAATGATAGTTGCAATTATACGTGGCTCATATGACTGAATTTCATCCAATATTATTTTTGAATATTTCAATGTAGCAGCAAATATCTCTGTTCCCAATGCCCTGTAAACAAATCTGAATAACTGATCTACTGTGCAGACTGTCAACGGTTGAGCCAGCATTCTGGCACGTTCGTATTTTTCGCTAATATCTTCTCCACTACCTTTATATTCCTTTAAGTATATTGCCATACTATCAGAATGTAGCAATGCTGCATCTTCATATGCATAGTTTTCTTTGATACGTAAATATATTGCATTGGAAGAAACTTTCAATGGCAATGTATAAAAACTTTTTTCTCCATTCATCCATAATAATGCTGCTTCCGTTTTTCCAGATCCTGTAGGTGCTATAACAACCAGATTTTTATCTTTGTTCTCTTTCATAAATTTCTGGGCTGGTCTTAATTCTTTTCCAATCAAAGAAGTTTCTATATTTTTTACCAGCCTTTTTTCTTTAAGGTCAACAGCGTTCTCTGCATTTTCATAACCAGCACTGACTGCATAGTCAAATTTATTAAGCAGGCCTTTTATCAAAAGATATTCATTCCATATAGTCGGTTCAACTGTAAATTTTCCAGAATAGATTCTATTACGAAATAACAAATCATCTAAATTACTGCAATTTAACTTTTTTATTTTTCTGTCTAAATATTCATTAATTTGTTCCATATAATATTTTTCTGCATATCTTCTGATTTCCGGACTTTCATAATGATCTTCCCTATCATGATGATAATAAACTGCGGTAATAAATGGACCAAAATCTTCTTCTGAAAATAATTCTGACAGATCTTCAAATTCATCTAGTGAAATAGTTACACCACTTAGAAATCCATGTGGAATTTGCGAAGTGCTTCCTACATCTATGCGAATCTCTGTCTTCAATTTCGGACATATTAATGTCTGAAAAACCAGATTTGCTTTCCCCAGATCATGTATTCTACATGCTTCTACTACTAATTTCTTTTCTTTTTCTGTAAAATATTCCCCATATTGTAAAAAAAACATCTCAGCACACTTCACAATGTCCTCATGATGTTCCCTTAATGTTTTCTGCTTTTCTTCTGAAGTTTTCGATATATTTTCAATATTATGATTCAAAATGTCTACTTCTGATTCCGTAAAATACTCATCAAGTTTTTCTATCACACATTGAAGATTATTTTTCATTTCACTAATCTGTTCTGAAGATAATGATTTTCTCTTCGATTTTGCATAATATTCCATATGTGCAGTCCTTTCCCAAAGCAAGGCAGACATTCCCGCCTTGCTTTGTACACCAACTTATCAACTGAAAACTATCGCCGCATCCTCCTCCATATCATCCACATATGCCCCTTTTCTTAATGTCATTCCCTGTGGACAATAATACGCTTTAATTCTTCCATTTTCTTTTTTCCATCGCCGCAATCCTTGTTTAGTAATTTCATACTCTTTTGTCAAATTGTAAATCGTCATTTTTCGATTTCGAATTTTTATTTTTTCTTCATCGTTCTTCCATTCAGACTCCACCGGAATATACATATCTCTTTTCAAATCTACTTCATCTTCCTGATGAATTTTCACGATATCAACTCTTTCTATATCCAACAAGTCTTCATAACGTCCTAGGGATAAATATCTAGGTGGATTTTTCAGTGAACGGTAAACTGTATCAAAGTCTTTTTCATTTGGAACGATATGAATAACCATATGGTTTTCGCATATGAGCTCAACATTTGCAATTCCACGGAAAATGCCATATTTTTCATCGTCTTCAATACAAATCTGGTGTCTGCCTTCCTCAAATTTCGCTCCTGCTGAAAAAGAATATCGTGTATAAAGTTCTGATACAGTTCCACTGTTTGTTCCCTGGATACAAAGTTTCATTGGATGAAATTCTGTATAGCCACACGCTGCATGAATCATACCTAAAACAGTAGAGTACGGAGGGAGCGGAAATGTTTCTTTGATAATAAAACTGCTTGGTTTTCTATAATTGACTAGATTCTGAAAACACTGTAATCTAATTGCTTTCTCCATAATACAGATCCACTTCCTCTTTTAAGTGCTTAAATGCAGTTCCTACAGATTCCGCTTTTAATTCTTTCTTTATCTTTTCCTCATTATCAAAAATCCCTGCAGTGACTCCGGCAAAAGTATATTCACCAAGTTCATTGTCGTTTATCAGTTCCTGCAATGTTTCTACATTTATTTTATTATCATCAACTTTTACCCTGTTTTCGAAGAAAGGATTCTTTCTGCTGTATCTTCCTCCAATAATAAATAACGGGCTTAAATTTTCACGTCTTCCTTTGATATCTCTATATAAATAATGTATGGAATCCAACAGAATTTTCACTCGTTCTGCTTTTTCTTCTTTTTTAATATTAATATTGCTATCTACACCTACTCTGTCCAAATCAATCGACATTGTATATGCATAATAAGAACGATGGATTTCACTCTGTGCAATACCATTTTCCAGATTTCCTCTGACAGCTAATCCCATGTTTGTCAGGAACTCCAGATTTCCCTGAAATGGTTCTAATGCAATAGCATTACTAAGTCTGGCAACTGCACTTCTGGTAGCTGCTCCGCCTTTCTGATCATCACCCTTTGCTGTTGTTTTCATATATCCAAACAGATCAATTTCCGGATAATCCGCAACCGTAGCAGACGGTGCAAACTGTACAACTCCACTTTTTCCGTCCACTGGAGTCTTGTCCCAGTTTGCCTGCTGCACAATATTGTATCTCATAGCCTGTCTGGAAATATAAGAATATTGCTCATGATTTCCTCGTGTCATTTTTTTCAAAGAAGAAATATTTCCAATCCCTTCTCCATAGTTTGCACTTTCTGCCAGAAAAATCATTGTAATCGTTAATCCTTCTCTCCTCATGACTGCTTATCCTCCTTTTTTTCATAGCATCCTTCCAGTCCCATTACAAATGCATAGCCGTATCTTGTGAATTTTTCCTGATCTCCAAGCATCTGCACTAATCCTGTTGGAATTAACAGTTCCTGTCCTTTTTCATTTTTCTGCGAACCATAAGAACTATACAGTCTCAAAACAACATCCATAAATTTTTCAACATTTCTTACAGATAAAGCATTCAACAGCTGATATTCAATTCCTCTAAGACAATCCCCTGAAGCCACCCCCTTAGATGCCATGATTGCTTTTCTTAAATCTGATCCGCTTCTTTTCATACTTGTGTACATAGCAATCTCCTTTCTTTTTTGTTCTTCTGTGAAGTATATAATTTCTGACTGTAGTTGAACTTCGTATACACAATTCACATAAAAGTTAAATGCATCTTCTTCGATAGCCGCTTTCAATAACTGGTTTAATAACTGATATTGATTACGATATTGAAGCAAATTGATAACCACTGTTTCATGTACATTGACAAATTCACTCCTGATTTTTATATAAGGAAATTTTCCCAATAATTGCAATGCTTTTGATACGCTTGAAACCTTTATAATATCCAGCATACTCTTATGAACAATTCCCAGCAAATATCTGTCTTCTGCTCTTATCCCACGAAGAATTACCTGGATGTTGGATATTTCCTGCATTTTTTCTTTTAACAGGATATTAATTGTTTTTGCAAACCATCGTGAATATTTTTCTCCTTCTGTTTTTTCACTGTTTACACTGTCTTTGTCTGTTTTTGAATTAGATTCTAGTAAGGCCTGAATATTATTATTCAAATTTACAAAAACAAATTTATTAGCAAACAGGCGGAATCCCAGTGGACTTAACGCATAAACAAATGTACATCCCGGACAAAGAAATGCATCTACTTTACACTCCCAAAAAGCAGAACGTTTTCTTGTAAAATCATCTCCAACTTCATTCATAAATGCTATCGAATTCTTTTCTTTCGGTCCTATCGGCATACCGCAATCAATGCATAAATCTTTCGCTTTTTTATGATCCGCTTCCAGATATTTTCGAAATGGTTCTGAGAAATCCTTTTCAAATAGTTCACGCATATTTTTCTTTGCATTTGCACGAATCAAAAAACATTTTCCACTCCAGAAACGATTGATGTATGTATATACCACGCTTTTCATAATGAATGTTTCTCTGCATTTCGGATGTTGTAGAAATTTTTCTAACTCAGTTAACCGCTCTTTCAATTTTTCTGCGTCTAACTTGTCATTTAGTTTATCTTTTTTTAACTTCTGATAAACTTCAGGCATATCAATTTCATCTTTTATATTTTCAAAACCTGCCTGATAACTGTTAGAAAGTAATTTATCATTGATAAATTTTAAATCCTCTTTCTCATCTTTTCCCGGATTCCATTTCCCGCTCTGGATTTTATCCAGGCACTTTTCAATTCTGTCAAGTACACCTTGATAAACTGTAGATGGTCCAAAATATTGTACGCAAGCTTTAAAATACATATCAGTCCAATCAGCGTTTAATGCAAAATCCATATCAAGCCACAAGCCCTGACCATCTTCTGTAATTCCGAAGTCCACGTTCTCTTTTGCTTCTGCCGATTCCAACATATATTTAAATCCTACAATGCCAGCATTTTTCAAAAAATCGCCTAGAGTTATCACATATTTGTCCAAGAAATCATCTCCTCCCGCTAATATATGATTTCAAATTTTCCGTGTCCGATAGAACGTCTTGTACCAAATCCTGCTAAATATAGTAGTTCCAATAACCGCGGATGTCCTGTTAATTTGTAAATCCCGATGCTTGCATCAACAGGTCTTCCCATAATTCTGGTAACTACTTTCTTCCCTTTCAAAGGCGTAATAGAGAAGTCATTAATGTTTCTCTCCATATTTATCTTTTGCAAAAAAATCCTCAAATTTTCTTTTACTATTTCGGGAAATTCCGGATCTTCATAAGTATAATAATTATCCGTATTGTCGTCACTGTTATGTTTTCTAGCTACCAAAGAACTCTGCATCTTTATAATTATTTCATTTTCCTCAATTTCTCGAAGTTTCTTTGTTTTAACAGATACTAATTTCATCGAATTTTTGTTCATATGAAACATTTTATATTTCATAAGGGTAAATGCATTAAAGAACATAAGCAATTCCTTCATATCAGCGTCTGAAAAAGTTATTGTAAATTTATTCATCCCCAGTTTAATTACATCTTGCATAAATTTAGCCCCAGGTAAATAGCACGCCCAACAATAAGTTTTAACTACAGACTCTCTTTTGTTATAAAGTTTGTCAAATAGCTCTGGAGAATAGTTTTCTATAGATGCTTTCATAAAACTCAGAATTACCTTATCTACATCAATAGGTAATTCTGAATTTTCTAATTGAAACTCTAGTTTTAATTCTGTCATTTGGAACTCCTCCTCTCTTTGTATCACTCCAATTTTTCTGTTTTCATTATACTACGTTCGGTATATTAATTCAATCCCTTTTTATTGGAATATATTTATTTTAAGGTATAACATTTTGACTTTATATGATTTTTCATTTATAATTAAAATTGTTTCATTGCTATACAACCATACTGGAATGTAAAATTAAACAGGTAATGAATCAATTATCTATTTATTAATAGTCCCATATTGGAATAAAAATAAAGACTACTGTAAAACGAATTATCAAATTCATTTACAATAGTCTCTATTTTCATATAGCCCAAATCGAATTTTGGTCCAAAATACTTCAAATCTTTTTTCTTTTCATAAATCTAAAATATCACAATTTTCCATCTGCTCCAGCTCAAACTCTTTTTCATTACATACCGAAAAAATATAACCATCAAATTCCGTAGTCTTAAAAAAGCACCGATTTTCCGGGCTTTTTCCAAGTATAAAGCCATCTGCGGTCGGGACAACTTCAAATGCACCCAGGGCAAGACTCATGCCTTTGCCTGTCATTTTCATGTAGCTTTCTTTTAGGGTCCAGAGGGTGAAAAATGCTTTGTTTTTATCATCTGCATTTTTTATGTAGTCTAATTCGGATGAATAAAAATAGTGTTCGGCGATTTTAAGGGGTGCATTATCGTTTTTTTCGATATCGCATCCGACTTCGCAGTCTGATAGTACTCCGACCACGTAATCTCCTGCGTGGGATATGTTGAAAAACAGGTTATCTACAACCGGTTTTTCATTTTCGGAATACTTCAGATTGCTTTCTGAAAGACCGTTTTCAGTCAGGATTTTTCTGATTATAATGCCTGCACCCAGGCTTCTTTTTCGGTCATCTGGTCTGTAATATCGCATTACTTTTTTTCTTCGTTCTGTACCAACCAGATTCAGAAGCCGCTGGTCTTGCAGCGGATCAGCAATATTTTGGATGTTTATTCTGTATAGTTTCAGATTGGACATTTTTATTTTTCAATCTGTATCTTCTGATCAAACCCAGTAAGTCTGAATACATCAAATACTTCATCAGAAACGTTTATAATTTTGAAGCCATCTTTGCCTGCCATTTTTTTGTATGCAGAGATTACCTGGCGTAAGCCGGCGGATGAGATGTATTCGAGTTTTGCGAAGTCGAATACGAGACTTGTTACGCTGTCATCGAGTTTTGAGAGTTCTTCTCCTAACTGCGGTGATGTCTGTGTGTCGAGCCATCCGGTGATTTCCATGGTTACTTTGTTTCCTTCTGTTTTGCTTACAATTTCCATTAATTTTTTCCTCCCTTTCAGGCGAACAGGATTACCTGGATAACTGCTTCGCAGTTCATCAGGAGATCTTAAGACCCTCCTGATATAATCCAGTTCTCACCTGTTGCTCATTACTTATTATTTTTCTCTCATTGTTTTTCTCTTTTCGAAAGTCAAGCGGATATTCACAATTGAAGCAAGAGACTCACTTGATTTGGTTAAAGTCCTCAACTTACTTAGTTACTGTGCACGGAACAAACAATAACCAACTTAACTTAATCAAAGAATGCCAGTCTGTCAAGTGCTTCTATTGCGCTTTCCAGGTATCTGTCGTCTGTGACAGGCCATTTGTAGTCGAGTCTGTAAAGTACCTGTGCGGTAAATTTGTTGCTGTATTCCATTGTATAGATCTCATTTTCATTATGTGAAGTATATGCAATCAGACCGGAAACAGCATCTGTATCTTTGTTGTCCTTTGCAAACTCCCTTACAGCTTCCTCGAAGTCTTCGTCTCTGACAATGTCAATGTTAAATCCATACCTGCGCATTGCATAGATCAGGTCTGCCATGTAGATCTGGTGGCTGTTGCATGCGTGGAATACAGTAAATCTTCTGTCGGTCTGTGTGAGTTTCAGGACTGCAAGTGCAGTAGAATCGATCGGTGAGAATTCTGCTGCTTCGTGCATGCCGCCCATTGGGAATTTGCCGACTGCTTTATAGCCTCTCAGGCTACGTAAGAATCCATTGGTGATAAAGTTGATCTGGAATTCACCATCGGAATCTCTGCTCATCAGATTTCCTACACGGATGATCTTTCCGTCAAGTCCGGCTGAAACTGCTTCCAGTACCGCTCTTTCTGCAAGGAATTTTGTACGGATATATTCGTTTGTAATACTCTGTCCAATGTACAGATCATTTTCATTAAATACTCTGGACATCGGCGGATTACCATCTGAGCCTTCCCCTGCAACGGAAACTGTGGAAATCTGAATCAGTCTGCGGCCATTGTTTTTACAGAACTCAATGAGGTTTTCAACGCCATGTACATTGATTTTCTCCAGAACATCACCTGCCGCAAAATGTTTTACACATGCAGCGCAGTTAATAATGGTCTGGAATTTGTAGGCAGCAAATCCCTCTACCTGTTCTTTTGATGTAATGTCGCCGTCTACACAAATTATACGCTCTTTAAACAGTTCTTCGCAAGGATTATCGAAATAATACATTAACATATGCATCATTCGTTTTTCCATGGATTCATAAGAGCCCTTACGTACCAGACAATAAACTTTGCCATCATAATTATCCAGATATGCTTTCAGGATATGTATTCCAAGGAATCCGGTCGCACCTGTGATCATGATATCTCCCAGATTTTCCTTTGTGACTCTGTCCACATTTTCTTCAACGTTTCCGCTGATCACACTCTGGATCTTGTTGTAATTGTAGTTTGAGAACTCATTATTGCTCTGCGGGTTGTCAAATGCTGCATTATCATCCACGATCGCTGCAAGTTCACGTATAGTCGGATATTTGAAAATATCTGCATATACGATGGAAATATTCTTCGAGAGACACATAACTGCAACTTTTGATGCAGTAAGTGAGGAACCTCCGATTTCAAAGAAGTTATCTTCTATTCCAACTCTGTCAAGGCCCAGCGCCTTTTCAAATATCTCGCAAAGTGCTCTCTGAACTGCAGTAACCGGCTCTACATAATCAGTTCCCTTTACACTTATCTCCGGCATCGGGAGTGCTTTTTTGTCAATCTTGCCGCCTGGTGTTACAGGCATTTCCTCAATGTGAACGAAGAATGACGGCATCATATAATCAGGGATCAGTGGCTCCAGAAATGTCTTGAGTTCTTCATCTGGAATACTTTCTCCTGTATAATATGCAGTGATATACTTGTTTCCACCTTTTTCAACTACTGTTACAGCGGCATTCTTTACCAGTTCATGTTTCAGAACGGCACCCTCGATCTCGCCAAGTTCAACACGATATCCTCTGATCTTTACCTGGGAGTCAATTCTGCCGATATATTCTATATTTCCGTCACCTTTCATGCGGACCATATCGCCGGTTCTGTAGAGACGTTTATCGTCTTCGCATACAGAGTATGGATTTTCAACAAATACAGAGGCTGTCTTTTCCGGAAGATTATGATATCCTCTCGCAATCTGACGGCCGGCATGGCAAAGTTCACCGGATGCGCCAACCGGAAGTCTGTTCAGATCTTTGTCAACCACATAACTGCGGACATTTCTCTGGGATTTTCCGATCGGTATGTTATCATACTGTCTATCAACCCGGAATTCTGTTGAAGATACAGTATTTTCTGTCGGACCGTAGCCATTGATCATCTGATAGGTTCGGTTTCTGTAATGCTTAAATTTCTCACCGCCCAGGGTCACAAATTTAAGATCCGGGGCATCTTCAAGAAGTTCTGCCACCAGCTCACCCATCTGTGTCGGGAATGTTGCGGTAGTAATCTTTTCATCTTTGATAAATTTTCCAACAGCAATGGCATCTTTTCGGATAGCCTCTGGCAGGATATATAATACAGAACCAGATGTCAATGGTGCAAACAGGTCGATCACGGATGCATCAAAGCAGAAACTTGCAAATTCTGCAACGATATCGTCTGTTGAAAGTTTTCTTGTAAGACGGATGTATTCGATCAGGTTCATCAGATTTCTCTGTTCGATCATAACTCCTTTTGGTTTTCCTGTTGAACCGGAGGTGTAGATCATGTATGCAAGATTCTCCGGTTCCGGAGGTGTAAGTTCTGCGGAAAGTTCAAAGTCTTTTGATTCTTCTGCAACATCGTCAAGGCTTATGATATTCTTATCATAGAACGCAACCAGGTCACGGTACTGATTGATCACAAGGAGGTTTTCTGCTCCTGAATCTTTCAGCATATATTCAATTCTGCTCTGCGGATACTCCGGATCTAACGGAACGTATGCTCCTCCGGCTTTCATAACACCAACATATGCAGCGGCATATTCCTTTGTTCTTCCGCACAAAATACCTGCTGCCTTTTCTCTGCCGAATCCATTTTCGGTAAGTTTCTGTGCGATGTAATCGGACATTCTGTCCAGTTCTCTGTAGGTGAACTCACCCATTCCGTCTCTTACTGCAGGTCTGTCCGGATATTTTGCTGCGGTTTCTCTGAACAGGTCTACGAAAGTTTTTCCTGCATGTTCCGGATCGTTCTCCATCTCTGTCTCTTCCTCAAACATCAGTCTGATATCTGTCGGATCATATTCTCTGAGGATTCCATCTGCTGCTGTTTCGAGATTATCTGCAAGATATTTAATTGTTTCCTCGTAATACATGTCGCCTCTGTATTCAATTTCAAAGACAAATTTATTTCTTTCAATTGAAATACTGATGGAAACAGGGGCTTTTGCCATATTTAACTGAACTGGTTCTTCCTGCGCATATTCGCCGCCAATGGTATCAAATGCGAAGTTATCTCCCTGATAGATCACCATGGCATCTGCTTTGATGTTAAATTCATGGCTGATCTGTGAGAACGGATAAATGTCGTTGTTCATGGAATTGATCAGCTGCTCCTGAACACCGTTCAGATAATCTTTCGCATTTCCTGAGAAATCGCAGTAAACAGGCAGTGTTTTTACAAGCATACCAACTGTTTCCGAAAGTCTGGAATCATTTCTGCCGTGATAAATAGTAGTAAAGACTGCATCCTTTCTGAAATTATATTTACCCAATGTAAGACCAAATGCAGCAATGAAGAATACATTCTCTGTAATTCCATGCTTCTGGCAGAAATCTTTTACTCTCTGTACGGAAACCTCTGTGGTTTCTCTGTGGTAAGTTTCGGCTGTCGGAACCGGGCCGTTTTTATCCGGGTAGAAGTTTATGCTTCCGCCGGCTTTCTCAAATATAGATCTATAGTAATTTTCTGCATTTTTGTAAGCATCGCTGTTCAGTGCATCTCTATTATCAAGCGCCAGGTCATAGGAAGTGTATTCTTCCGGTTCCAGTTTCTCTCCACTGTAGGCTCTGTTGATATCATTGATTATAATTCCAAGAGAGGTACCGTCTGCGATAATGTGATGAACATCCAGGAACAAGTAATTTCCATCGCAGGTTCTGTAAATTTCAAATCTGCAGAGTTGTTCATTGAACAGCATGTACGGGCGGACCAGAGTTTCTTTGTTCATTCCATTTATGATCTGTGTTTTGTAACTTAACTGATCATCACGTTTCTGAAGAACATCTCCGTTATCGTCCATAAAGAGACGGGTCTTCAGATAAGGATGTGCCTCAACTGTGCTGTCAATTGCTGTTGCAAGCCTGTCCAGATCTACTTTCTTATCAAGTTTCAGAAGATACGGAATGTTGTAAATGGTTGATCCCATATTTGCAGTGCATTCAATAAAGATTCCTTCCTGTGTATTGGTAAGAGGATAACTCTCCTGCACTTCTCTCTTTGTTCCTTTTCCTGCTGTTTTTACAAAGCCTTCCAGCATCTCGATCGTAGAGTTATTCTTGATATCTGATGTTTTTATCACAATGTCAAATGCTTTTGAGATCAGGATGTTGAGCTTGATCGCACTGATGGAAGTCAGTCCTGCGTCATAAATATCCGTTGTGATTCCAAACTCTGTATAGCCGAGTACATCTGCAATACAGTCAAATAATTTCTGCTGAATCTCATTCTGTGGCGGAACGATCTCTGCTATTTTTCTCTCCGGTACAGGAAGTGCTTTTTTATTTACTTTCTGGTTTTGATTTAGCGGGATCTTATCAATCTGCATGGTAACTGCAGGCACCATATAAGGTGGCTTTGTTTCTTTGATAAAATCATTCAGCTGATTGATGTCAATTTTACTGTCAGATACGATGTATGCTGCAATGTATTTTCCACCATTTGGCTCATCAAAGGCAACTACTGTCGCATCCTTGATGCCTTCGTATCTTCTGATAACTTCCTCTACTTCTGAAAGTTCAATTCTGAAGCCTCTGATCTTAACCTGGGAATCTTTTCTGCCGATGATCTGAATATTTCCGTCCGGAAGATATCTTGCTACATCACCGGAATGATACAGCACTTCATATCCTTCTGCATCATCATAGATATTCTTTGTATACACCTCTGCGGTTTTCTCAGGTTTATTGAGATAACCTCTTGAAACCTGCCATCCGGATATCATTAATTCACCGCAGGCACCATATGGAAGCATATGTCCAAACTTATCTGTTATATAAAGTTTGACATTATCAAGCGCTTTTCCAATCGGAATATTGGAATAATACTTGTCTACTTCAAATGCAGTTACAAGAATGGTAGTTTCCGTAGGTCCATAAACATTTACAAATTTATAATTCTTCGGCGGTTCACACGGAACAAGCTTCTCTCCTCCTACAGAAAGATATTTCAAACCTTCGCAGTCCATTTCCAGCGCAAACTGTCTTCCAACCTGTGTTGTCATAAAGGAGTGGGTGATACCATTTTCCTCAAAGTAACGCTGGATTCCAATAAAATCAAGGCGGATTTCTTCCGGTATAATATGAAGTTCTGCGCCATTTGTAAGTGCACCGTAGATATCCATCATAGAAGCATCAAAGCCAAAGGAGGCATATGCTGCTATTTTGGAACTGGAATCTATGCCGTAATATCTTCTATACCAGTGACAGAATGCAGTGATATTTCCATATTCAAGCATGCAGCCTTTTGGTACTCCTGTGGAACCTGAGGTATAAAGCAGGATAAACAGGTCATGCAGCTGCGACTTTTTCAGCTCTGCGTCTGTATCTTTAAGCTGCATGATCTCATCTGTAAATAAAACAGGTCCCTGATATCCGTCAACCAGCGGTAAAAGTTCTCTGGCTGCGATCAGAAGTTTGGCTGCTGAATCTTCCAGCATATACATAAGTCTGTCTTTCGGATAAGACGGATCAAGAGGCTGATATGCTGCACCGGCTTTAATTACGCCCATCGGCGCAATCGCCATATATTCACAACGAGGGATCAGGATGGATACTACATCTTCCCTGCCAATTCCCTGAGAGGCAATATATTTTCCAAGTCTGTTACTGATCTCATCCAATTCTTTATAAGTATACTTTTTGTCTTTAAATACAACAGCAGTATGATCCGGTATGGTCTGAACCAGTTCATCAAACATATCAGAAATCGTCTTACTTCTGTCATATTCACATTCTGTATGATTGAACTCAGCAATTTTATTTACTGCATTTTCAGAAATAACAGAGATTTCTGAAACATATTTGCTCTTCAGCATAGATTTCATTGCTGCTTCATATGCGTCAAGAATTCCGTCTATAAAAGCTTCACTGTACATATCACTGCGGTATTCTGCAGTAAGTACATACTGATTATCGTACTCTCTCACCTGGATCAGCATAGGCATTTTGGCCATATCAAGGGAAAGGTCGCTGCCTTTTGCGATCGTATCTCCGATCGGATAATCGTCACTGAGCTCTGCCTGATATGCAAATACGAGATCAGAATTAAATCCATATTTCGCGCAAATATCAGAGAATGGGAAAATATCATTTGCCATGGATGACAGTACCTGTTCGGAAAGTTCTGTCATATATGCCTGTATAGTTGTTTTTGGTTCAAATCTGCTGTAAACAGAAAGTGTTTTTACAAGCATGCAGACGGTATTCTCAAGTCTGGAATCATTTCTTCCATTATAAATTGTTGCAAAAAGGCTGTCCTCTGAATTAGAGTATTTTGCCATAAGGATACCAAACAGACCTGTAAATAAGACGTTTGGTGTAACTCCAAATTTCTCGCAGCTTGAGAGGATGGTATCTTCTTTGATGTTCAGTTTTCTTTCCAGATAGCCTTTTTCAGGAACTTTTCCTGCGCAGTCCGGAAGTGGAAGTGATTCTGTCTCAACTTCTCCAAAAACGCTGTCATAATATTTCTCAGCTTTTTTGTATTTGCCCTCTTTCATCTGCTGTTCTTCATCAAGGGCAGCGTCAAATCCTGTATAGGATTCTTTTTCCAGTTTTTCACCCTTATATGCCCGGTTGATATCTTCGAAAATAATATCGTAGGAATTGCCGTCTGCAATGATATGGTGAAAATCTGTAAAGAGATATTTCTTATCTTCTGTACAATAGATTCTGGCACGGAACAGACGTCCTTTTTCCAGTTTAAACGGACGTACAAGTTCATTCTTCAAGGTTTCAAACTGAGCATTTGTAGTTTCGATCACTTCAGGTATGAATGTGTCTTCACAAGGACGCTGTACCATTTCTCCTTTATCGCTGAGATAAACTTCTGTGAGCAGATAAGAATGTGCATTTACCATTGCTGTAACTGCTTCTGATAATTTCTGTACATCAACTGTATTTTCCAGTTCAAAAAGGAACGGGATGTTGTACACGGTGCTCTCCGGATTCTTGCTGCACTCTGCGAAAATTCCTTTCTGGGAACCTGTAAGCGGATAAACATCTCTCTTTTCATAAGTTCTGATTTTCGGAGCAAGCATAACATATTTTTCCAGTTTCTCAACTGTATTGTTCTCATGAATGTCACTTGTCTTTACAGTAACTCCAAATTCATCAGAGATCAGAATGCAGAGTTTCATGGCACTGATGGAAGAAAGACCGGCTCTGTAGAAGCTTGTGTCAATTCCGAAGAAGTCATTTTCCACAACTTTTGCAACGATTTCAAAGATTTTCTTCTGCATCGGTGTTTTCGGTTCTTTCAGATTTTCCGGCTGTGAAACTGGTTTCGGCAGTGCTTTTTTATCAATTTTTCCGTTCTGCGTTAATGGCATTTTTTCCATCTGGACAAAAACATCCGGAACCATGTAATGCGCCAGTGATCCTGATGCATAAGCGGTCAGTTCTTCGGTGTCGATCTCGCGGTCTGCCATAAAATAGCAGCAGAGATATTTGTTATCAACAGGCACTGTAATGCCTGTCTCTTATACACATCTCCGAGCCCACGAGACAGTCTGTGATCGGGTTT
>NZ_JBQHWS010000078.1:0-16924 GCF_052063845.1 Blautia sp. HCP3S3_D9 | reverse complement strand
TTACCCCCTCATTTCACCCATCGGAATATCAGTTCTCCAAAGTTTCGGGCTACAATTGCCCTTCGACTTTGTGCGCAAGCTTTTCACTTACGAACGTGTCGCACGATTGTCGTTTCCGTAACCTTCCAGCAGGTTGATAACACCCCATACTGCAAGACCAGCTCCGATCGCTACTACAAGAGTCTGTAAAATATTAATTGCCTGATTAAAAAACGCCATAGTCGTTGTCTCCTTTCAAATCATTGCTTTTTATCAGTTTCTATCTATGTTTTAAGAAGTCTCTTCCGGCTCTGCCCTTATGGGCGGCCTTTCATGATCTCTCAAATCCATCACCTCCCTATAAGGGCAAAGAAAAAGAGCTATGTGTCCAAATCTTTCACATGCCCTGCTTCCTTGTTTTCTGTATTTAATTCTTCTGCCAGACTTTCCTCTGAAAAGGCATACAGGTCAAACTCCTGTGTCCTTGTCAGCTTCACTTCCATCCGATGCCGCATATACGCCTCCACATCAAATTCATTTTTCTTATCATAGTCCGACAATTCCTTATATCGTTTATGCTTGGTAATATCAAACTTGTCACTGAAAAACGGTCTGACACCTCGAAGCTGCAGGATACATTTACTGCCATCCATGACCGCAAGCTCGTCCCGGCTCATCAATTCCTTTCCTGTTTTCTGATAATTCATCCCATAAGAACGGCTCTGTCCACGGGTATCAGAAGTGTTGTATAAATCAATCGTTTCCTTTCCCAGTGTCTCGGAAATCTCCTTTAATGTAGAACTTTCCTTGCCGCCAAGGAACAACATCGTATCGCAGTTACCTAAAATAGTTTCAGCAGCATCTTTATAGATGGTCTTGAGCTGTGACTGCGACTGGAGGATAATGGATGCTGAAATCTCACGGCTACGAATAGTTGCGATCAGCTTGTCAAATTTCGGGATTTGTCCGATATTTGCAAATTCATCAGCTAATATTCTGACATGATATGGTAATCGTCCATGGTGTACATCGTCTGCCCTGTCACATAACAGGTTAAATAACTGGCTGTACATCATTGCCACAACAAAGTTAAACGTATCATCGGTATCTGAAATAATGATAAACAATGCTGTCCTCTGATCTCCTACCATATCCAGTTCCATTTCATCATAGCTCATGATCTCACGAAGCTCCGCAATATCAAATGGAGCAAGTCTGGCTCCACAGCTAATCAGAATCGACTTCGCTGTTTTGCCGGCGGCTAATTTATATTTCTTATACTGACGTACTGCAAAGTGTTCCGGTTCTTCTTTCTCCAGTTCCTCAAACAGCATATCTACTGCATTTTTAAATGTCTCATCATCTTCCCTTGTTTCCGATGCGTTGATAAATTCAAGCAGCGTTGCAAAGTTCTGTTCCTCCTCCGGTGCTTCATACCAGATATAGCCAATCAATGCACAGTACAGAAGCCTTTCTGCCTTCGTCCAGAAATCCTCACTGGACTTCTCCCCTTCCCCTTTGGTGTTTACCATGATAGTATTCACCAGTTTCAGAATATCTTTTTCTGAATGGATATAGTGGAACGGGTTATAATGCATACTCTTGGAAAAATTGATCGTATTCAATACTTTCACTTTATATCCATGCCGTACCAGCATCTTTCCGCACTCAATGATGATCGTTCCCTTGGGGTCCGTGACCACATAACTGATATATTTTCCCATCTGCATCAGATTTGGTTTTACATAAAACCGGGTCTTTCCGGAACCAGATCCGCCAATTACAATCACGTTCTTGTTCCTTGCAAATTTCGGATTCTTGGGTCTGCCGTTCATAGTCAGCCGTTCGGTCATGGTAAGGAGAATATTGTTCTCAAATATTGGGTCGATAAAGGGTGCAATGTCTTTTGCTGTCCCCCATCTAGCCGAACCATACTCCACTCCCTGCCGGAACTTTTTGGCATTTTTCCCTTTTAGATAAACCATGAGCTTCACTCCCACGGCTCCGGTCAACCCAACCAGCAATTCATTTTTATGCATACTTGGAAGAATCCTGCTAAATGCCAGCTGGAAATTCAAGATCAGCACCATCAGTCTTTCTATCATGGAATTACCTGCACAGTATTGATACAACCATGCCAGCTTATTTCCCACATAAAAAATCATGATATACGGAAGATTCAGCAGAATGATCCGAAGCAGCTTATGTACATCCACCGGCGGTAATCTCTCCAAGTATCCTTTTCCTACACCAAGCAACTTCTGTAATCTGCTCATAATGACGGCTCTTTCTCCTTTCCTTTTGTTTTCTCCAGTTCTCTGTGCTTTTTAAGCGACTTGGAAATCGCCTGCTGAAGCTTTTTCCTTACAGATGGCTTTTTATCCTTGTTCAGCGATTGTCCTGTATATTCTTTAAAAGCCGCAGTCATTACATCTGCATCTCTGGCTTTAAAGAACACATAATATCTTGGCGGATCAGCGTTCACATCTTTTTTCAGGCTGAAATCAATGCTGTACTTTTTGGCTACACGCTCAAACGATTTGATATTTCCATCCGTGATCTCAATATTGGAAAGCTGTACATTCTGCTTCATCAGCTTATCCATACTCTGCTTTCCCTTATAGGTTTTATCCTCTTTATCCTGCTTAGGCTGTTTCTGCCCCTGCAGCTTTTGTTTCTCCTGTTCCATCTTAGTAAGAGCTTTTTTCATTGCTGCCTTTAACAGATTCGCAGTAACCTTCCCACATCGGATACAAAGCGATACGGTTTTTTCATTTACTTCATCCTGCACTTATCTCACTCCTCCTTTCCTTATTCTTCACTGTCACCATACATATCGTGCTGTACCAGTGCGGAATAATAATTGCTGATCGTAAGTGGTGCGTTATATAAAACTGTCAGTAAATACTGCCGGATATTGATTACCTTACTGGTGTTCTCCTTCAAGCATTTCAGGACAAACCGGATGTGTTCAGAATTTAGTTTCAAAAACTGACTTTTAACCACATCCTTTGGCTTTCTGTCCCCACCTATCCGTATCATTTCCTGTTCGGAACAGACAGTATCCACAATCAGTTCCACAATCTCGTTCAGCATATCCCGGTTATACACATCAACCAGATATTCATACCCAATGTTAGTCAAGATCATCTGGTGGTATACCTCTCTTTCCATTCGTTTCCTGTGCATTTCTTCACTCTCTTCAGAATAGAAAGAAAGATACTCAGTATCACTCCTATCAGTGTCACTTATTTCAGTCTTATTATCCTCAGTATCATTACCCGGCATTTCTGACATATCCGTACCTGTCATTTTGGCATTTCCAGAAATGTCATTTTGACGTGTCTGGATATTCCTTTTATACATATCCTGTTGCGTACATTTGCGTACATAAATCCTATCCGGTCTTCCTAACCCCTGCCGTATCCTCGTAATCAATCCAATTCCTTTCCGACTGTCAAGCTCTGCTAACAGATTCCCTACCTTTTTCAAGCCACATCCCATCATGCCGGAGATCTGCTCCTGGGAAAAATAGATATATACCTTTCCCTCTTCATCCAGCCACCGGTTCTTTATAGATAGCTGCATACGGTCAAGCAAAAGTCCATAAAGCAATTTCGCTTCACAGGAAAGGCTCTTAAACTGCGTATTGGTAAAAAGGACTTTAGGCACACGGTAAAAAGAATAGGACTCCGCTTCTTCACCGTAATGATACGGAAATTCATATGTATTATCCTGTGTTCCGATGTTCCTTCACTTCTTTCATAGCCTTCACAATGCAGTAACCCAGACAGGGAGTATGTTTTCCATAAGGACAGCCTTCACATGGCTCCCAGTGAGTTACCTTCCTGCGAAGTGGCGGAGAAGAAATACGATAAAAACATTCTTTCCTTTTGCATTTCTTTCTCCCTGCACTAAAGAAGTAACAATACGCACAGTCCGAAGGCTTATCACTTGCATACCCTACTTCTGTCATCTTCCTGCTCCTTTCCTTCTCTCAGCTTGTTATACTGTTCATCGGATTCCTTTCCAACTCTTATGCAGCAGTATAAAACAAACCCATATACCAGGAATACGATAATCCCTGCAACGATCAATACTGTTTTCATCCCATTTCTTCTCCCTTCACTTTTTTATCAGTATTGGCAAAAAGGGCATCTATGAAACACTTGTCCATAAATGCCCTCTTCCTCTTTAAGAAATCTTAGGATCTCTTATTTTTTCTTCTTTTTGCGGAGAATCACAGTACCTCCGACTCCTGCCATTCCAACTCCTGCAAGCAGGATCCAGAAAAGGATCGGTGTGTTATCTCCTGTCTTCGGTGAAGTAGATGTCTTTGTTGTCTCAGTATCTTTTGTTTCTGGTGTTGATGTTGTTTCTGGTGTTTCCTCTGGAGTCTCTGTTGGTGTTTCCGTCGGCTTCACTTCGTCCTTCATCACTACTTTCTGAATCTCTCCTGTATCTTTTACTGTAAACTTCACATCTTCTGCTACCAGGTATCCATCCGGTGCAGTCTCTTCCCGAAGTGTATATTCTCCAATCGGAAGCATTTCAATATAGTGTGGTTTTTCCTCAGATGTCCAGCTCTCTACTGTCTTTCCATCTTTATCAAGGATTGTCAGTTTTGCTCCTGGCAGTTCCTTACCAGAAATATCAGTCTTGGAAATCTGCACTTTTGTCACATCATCCTTCATTTCCACCTTCTGTACCTCACTGGTATCTTCAACCGTAAAGGTAATGCTCTCTGCTGTAACATAGCCATCCGCTGGAAGTGTCTCTGTCATGGTATACTTCTTACCAACTGTCAGTTCTTTAATGATATGTGGCTCTTTTCCGGAAGTCCATTCATCCACGGTATTTCCACTTTCATCGGTCACTTTCAGTTTTGCTCCCTCAATCTCTTTTCCATCCGTCAGAGATGTCTTGGTAAATTCTACGGTTGTTGCCTCATCTTCAAAAGTAAACTCACAGGAAAGAGTCTCTTTTTCAGCCCCACCATACTCAAAAGTAAACTCCTGTACCTGATCTGTGGTCGCAAATCCCTGTGCTGGTGAAGTTTCCTTCACATAGTAGGTATGACCAAGAGGAAGATCCGCAGTAAAAGTCAGTTTTCCATCTTTATCTGTAGCCTGTTCCTCAATCACCGTATCCGCTTTCAGGATTACATCACCTTTTGCATTGACAATATCATCCTTATTGCACAGAGCAAATACGGCTCCTTCCAGTACACGGTCAGAATCTTTCGCTTTTTTCAGCACTTTCACTTCTGCCTTCTGACGTTTGTTCTGCCAGTCCGCAGAGTAAGTAACTTCCGCAGTATTCTAATCACGGTAAGTCAGGTCAACCTCACGGGTTTCTCCATCAAGAACATAACCGTTTGCTGTCTCTTTCTCTTTGACATAGTATTTGCCAAGAGGAAGATCAGTCAGTTTTGCCACACCAGTCTCATCCGTTGTAATGGTTGCTACCAGTACATCCTTTTTATAATAATCCTCACTCTCACCATCAGCCGCTTTAATATCCTCTAAGGCATAAACTTCAAAAGTAACCTCTTTCAAGGAACCAGAGAAATATTCAAACAGGTGCTTAATCCAGCCACCAACGGAATCCAGTACAGATACTTTGTCCAGGAACTCACCTTTTTTATTGATGATCAGTGTTCCAGTCGGTACGTCATCTTTCATTTCCACCTTCTGAATTTCTGCAGTATCCTCCACAGTAAATATGATTTCTTCTGCCATCAGATAACCATAAGGAGCCATTTCTTCACGAAGTGTATAAGTCTCCCCTGCAGTCAGTCGTTCAATCAGATGTTCTTCCCCTTTTACAGATTTCCATGTATCTACCACATTTCCATCTTTATCAAGCACTGTAAGAGTGGCACCAGAAAGTTCTACTCCTGTAGTAATATCTGACTTCTTGAATGTTACTTTTGTTGGCTGGTTCTTAAATATAGATTCCAGTTTTACCACTTTCACATCCTGTCCCTGATATTTCGCAGTTACTTCCAATGTCTCAAATGAAGATACATAACCGGCAGGAGCCGCAAGCTCTTTGATATAGTAGCTTCCGAATGGAAGATCCAGTTCAAATACTGCCTTTCCATCTTCATTGCTGACTGCTTTTCCAAGCAGAGTGTCTGCTTTCACAGCTACTTCTCCATGAGCAAGAATATCTTCCTTTGCATAAAGTCCAAATTCTGCACCTGCTACAACCGTCTCATTCTCAGCATCCTGTTTTACCACGGATACCTCTACTTTCTGACGGTCATTCTCAAAAGCTGCTGTCTGCCCGATCACTGGTGTTTTCTGGCCTTTGTAAGAGAAAGTAACAGTCTGTGCCTCTTCGTTTAACACAAAGCCCTCTGGTGCTGTCTTTTCGACAACCTTATACGTTCCAAGCGGAAGGTCAGCAATCTGAGCCTTTCCGTCTTTATCGGTCGTAACCGTTCCCACTAATGCTCCAGAAGCATATTCCAGAATACGGCTGCCCTGGTCATCTTTCTGGAAATCTGCTGTGTAAATGTCCTCAGCTGCATATACTTCAAAAACTGCACCTTCCAGATTTTCTTTCTGGTAAGTGAAATCATCCTTAAATCCATTCAGAACTTCACCCTGCTTTACAATGTTCAGTTCCCCTTTGACCGGATGGTTTTCATAAGCGATCTCAATAATGACATCGCCAGAAGTTCCGTCCATCTGATATGCAGTGTTGGAATCTACATTCACCTCATAGTAATTCTCATTCAGAGTATATCCATAAGGTGCGTTTACTTCCTCAATGCGGTAATGCCCGATTTTAAGATTCTGCGGAAGGATCAAATATCCCTGCTCATCTGTAAAATAGGATTTATGTTTTACTGTAGTCGGATAAGTCGTTACCTGCTCCACATATTTCTCAGTGTCCATGTTGAAAATCTTGAACTCTGTATTCTTCTGAAGCACTACTTTCTTTGTCTCGTCATCCTGTTTGATGATTTTCAGCTTCGCTTCAAATTCTTTATCCAGCATCACTCTCCACACCTGCGGAGTGCCTGGATGGTTCTCTGTAATCTGTACAATGAAATCATCTACCGGAGTATAGTTATGCGGAGTTGTTGTCTCACGGACAATATATGTTCCATAAGGAATTGCAATACTGCAGGCATAACCTTTCTCGTCTGTAAAAATTTCCGTTGCACTGTTTTCTCCGATCACTACTGGTTTGGCAGAATCAAAATCATAGCTGCCATCTTCATTTACTTTCAGGGAAGATACCAGATAAGCGGTAAATCCTGCCCCTTTCAGTAAGTCTACATCGGTCTTTCCATTGTTCGCTGCTTTAATGATCTGGAATGGCTGTTTCATCACCTGCTCCAGAGACAGACAATCACGTTTTACTTCTGCTACAAGGTCCCCCTCGTAATTGCAGACCAGATCATGTTCTTCCTCATCTGCCAGATAACCGGTTGGAGGAGTGATCTCTTTTACATAGTAATTTCCAAGATATAATCCATCCACAGAAGCCTGTCCATTCTTATCTGTCGTAAGAGTGGCAACCTGTTCTCCTGCTTTATAGACCACACCAGTCGCACCGTCCGGATGCACAATATCCTCACGGGCATAAAGTCCGTACACTGCTTTTTCCAAAGTAGCATCGCCCTGTGGAACTGCCTTTTTGGTTTCTTTATCCTGCTTCTGCAAAGAAATCTTAGCTGTCACACGCTCATTTTTGAATGTATGCTTAAATGTCTGTTTTGCCTCTTTATCATTTGTATATGAGAGAGCAAACGTATAAACATCTTCTGTATTTCTCACATAACCTTCCGGAGCCTGCACTTCCTTCACATCATAAGAAAATCCAAGTGGCAGATCTGCTATAAACTTTGCTGTACCGTCTGCTCCTGTTGTCACTTTCTGGATCAGCGTACCTTTCTTCACAACAACTGTACCATCCGCATTGGTAATATCACTTGCAGCATAAAGTCCAAAGATTCCTCCATCCAGAGGATTTTCTGTATCTTCATCCTGTTTTGTAACAATCACTTCTGCTTTCTGTCTGTCGTTCGTAAAGGTTGTCTCAGAGAAAACAACATCCACATTCTGTCCGGCATAAGAAAGAGTCACTTTCTTCTCCTCTCCAGCATTATAAAATCCTGTCGGAGCCTGCTTTTCCTTTACAACATATGTACCAAGATGCAGATTTTTAAGAACGATGGCTCCATTTGTATCTGTTGTCAGATTTTCTTTTACCAGATCGCCCTTGCTGTAAACTTTTGTGCCATAGGCAGTTTTAATATCTGCTCCGGCATACACATCGTAAACCGCACCTTTCTGTCTGCGTTTCTCATACTTAAATGTTGTACCGTTCTCTGTTACGTCAGCACCAACAAGTACCTCACCTTCTTTATAAATGGTAAGTTGTCCCAGCTGTTCTTCATCTGGAACTGTAACGGTTGTGGTCTTGCTGACTTCCAGTTTCACATTGTAAGCGGTTGCATTGATACGGTATCCGCTTGGAGCTGTAATCTCTTTCAGATATACGGTATCCTGTGTCTTAATGATCTGTACAGACGCTTCACCATTTGCATCTGTTGCCGGTAACTTTGTGATCAGCTTCGTACAATTAGCATCGCTGTATAAGCCAAACACTGCCCCGGCCAGCTTCGCATTCGCCTTGGCATCTTTCTTAATCACCTTAACGCTTGCGTACTGTACCCAGGTTACTTTAAAATCCACATATTTCTCATCATCCACACCTTCACCAAATACCAGTGCTAAGTCCTGTGAACCTGACCCTGTGCTGATCTTATAAGCAGAATAGTCTTTGGTTACGCTTCCTTTCATCGTAGCTGACCAGCTTCCTGCAACATCCTGCACCTGTGTCAATGGTGCTGATAAATAAAATTTCGTTCCACCAATGATCTCTACGGCTTCCCCGGCCTTACTTGTCTTTCCGGTTGTTACATTATGAAGCTTCACGCCACTTGGAAGTTTCATCGTGATACTCTGTAGTTTGTCTGCCTTAAATGTAATCTCCTTTGTTCTCTGACTGTTGCCATCTACATAAGCAGTTACATTTGCATCTGAAAAACTCATATCAACATCCGGGATCTCTGGCTGTGAAATACAGTAGTTATACAGTTTCATAGCAAGTGTTTTTGCTTTGCTGCTTGCTCCGGAAAAAGCGGAATCTCCTCCATTTGCATATGACGCAGCAAGATGAACCAGAATAAATCTGGCACCAGCACTTAAATTGCCATAACCGTTCTCTTCTGTAAAGAATCCTTCATCACCTGCGGCCTTCGTTCCATAATAACAAACCTTAGCCAGCTTTTTCCCATCACTCAGCTTTGTAATATCGTATGTTCCGGTTCCAGGACTGGATTTCTCCGGCTGGATACAATAAGCGGTTGCAGAAACATTTCCAAACTTCACGGTGTACTTATACGTCAGATAGCTTCCATACCCATAATCTGAATACTGATAGCAGTCTCCTCTGGTTACTGTTACTTTCTTGGTACTTCGGGTTGATGCTTCCCTTGCCATAAAAGTAACCGCTTCCCCTTCCTCCATTGAATAAAGGTCAATACCACTATCCTCTGCCTGATACATTACTTCAGAAACAGTTAATCCAGACTCTTCATCTGTTGTGACTTCCTCCTCTTCTGCCAGATCTGTTACTATTTCCGTCTGCCCTTCTGCATCGGCATCTTCTTCCGCATTACCAGAATCTTCTGTCTCGCCAGCATTTCCTTCACCGACGGTATTTTCAGAAGTATTTGGTTCTGTCAGCTGTTCCGTTTCCGGCTCTTTTACGGTTACATTTCGGCTGATACGATAAGAAGGATTTCCACTGACCGGTTCTACCTTATAAACTGCTTTATAGGTATCTGCCTGGTATGTGTCAAAATCATCTCCTGCTTCATTCTTCGCTTCATACAGCTCTACTTTCACTTTGGCATCATTGATTCCTTCAATACCGGAAAAATCCACCTTAATGTCAAAATCAGAACCATAATCAATGCTGTAATCATTGGCAATTAAAATCTCATCCTCAGCCAGTTTATCTTTCACTGTTTCCAGTTCCGGATACTGTGCTTCAAAAGACGATGCTGCCTTTTCCGGTTCTGCTGCATAAGCAGTTATTGGCTGTGCCACAGCACTTGCAATCGTAATAACAGATAATACGCCAGACATTACTCTTTTCAATGTCCCTTTCATTCTCAATACCTCACTTTGCTTTATTTTTTCTGTTACCGGTTTACAGGCTTTCACCTGTCTGATACAATCAAATCATAGGCATCACCCCATTTTAAATTATTTGTGCCAAAATCATTACTGATGACAGCACAGTCATACGCCGGAACCTGCAAAAGCAAAAGCTCCGACGCATGGTCTACTGTCATCGCCCGGCGAACCGGGCATAACAAAAATAAGGATTGAGCATTTCCGATCAGAAGAGAACTTCCACTGGCCGCAAAATGCGTAGCTGAGCTTTCATCCTCTCCTGACCTTTTATTCAGTTATCAAGGTACGGCGGATTGGGATTAAATCATTTAGAAATGTTGTCTTGAATGACTTTGCCCTCTTTCCACTAATCACAGGCGGCAGAGGGCAAAAGGTCAGAAAAATTTCAAAAAAATTTTTTAGAATATGAATGCTATTTAGAATTGAAAATTAACTTACAGGGAAACTGCTTTACACATGCAGCTTCCCCTTCTCATTTTACTTATCTTTTTTTGCCATCTTCATCATAATTTTTCTCTATTTTATTAAGAGCATATTTCAATATTTCTGTTACGGCATTTCTCTTTACTCCATTTTCCTTTGCAATCTGTTTATGTGTTTTCTGATTCCAGTAAAATTCCTGAACTACTTTTTTCTGCTTATTACTAAGTACACTCATCATCTCTTCTGCAATTTGCTGACGGTTCACACGTTCTTCTACATCCATCAATTCATCTTCCATTCCTTCAAAATCCTCAGAAATGCCATTGAATGAAATGCAGCGTCCCCGATCACGAGTAGCCAGATTATGTGCCAGCCGGTCCTCGCCAATCAGCATCAGACGCAGATACCATTCTTCCTTTTCAAAAAAGCTTTCCTCTAATTCACAGAAATACTTCTTCTCACGAAGTCCTGTCTCTGGATTCCAGGTATTATACTTCTCATCTTCTTTTCTCTTCTTTTCTGTCACAGAAGAATAACCATAACCAAGTTCCAGATTTACCGGGAATACCGTTGCTCTGTTTCCGATACCATAAACCGCATATCCGGACTGATATACGATAATATGTACCTCATTCACACCTGCTCCTGTTGTTTTATGAGCAACTACCGGTGATTCCCCTGTACGAAGCTGCTTCGGTGTAGGAAGTTTCTCTCCTCTCTTTGGTGTGTCGATCAGTTCTTTCAATGTTCTTAATGTCAGCATAATTGCCACCTTTCCCGCAGAAACCGGTGACAAAAAGAAAGGCAGCTAAGCTAAATAGACCCCGATTCCGCTAATTTTTTTTATTAGCGGAACCGAAGCTCCAACCTGCTGCCTTCTGTATGGAAAAATCTGCTGCACAATCACAGTGTTAAGATTCAACCAACATTATTTACTTCTATTTACTACTGATACGGTATCCGTCTTGTTCTCTTTTTCTTTCTGACGGATTTCCTTTAATACATCTGAATAATCACCAAAGGCATCGTAGGGACACCTGCGGCGAAACTCCAATTCTTCCTGCGTCATGAGCTTTTCCTCCTCCATTTGATGTAATAAAATTCTAACAAACATCTGTCCGAAACTCTTCACAGCCCATAATGTAATTTTTTATTATTTCACAATCTGCAATGTTGACATAAAAAAAGTGATATAAATAATCTCTATAAAAAAGATTACTTATATCACTATGTATTTGGTAAAAGCCGCTTCATACAGGGCATTACCATATTAAAAATAAGTTCTTGATCTGCCTCACTTAATTGTTTCATCATATGTTCAAATTCAAAAAATTTATTAGATGCTGTCTTTGCCTCACCCGGCAATAATTTGTTTGGTGTAACATCCAGTACTTCGGCTATACGAAACAGCTTTTCCAATTTCATTTCTGATTGAGCTGTTTCTATTAGGTAAATGGTATTCTGTGTTACACCTATTGCCTCAGCAAGTTCAAGCTGAGACATCTTTTTCTTTTCTCTGTAATGTCTGATCTTCCTTCCGACTTCCTGTAAGTTTTCAGATTTTGAGACTTGTGGCAATACCATTCACCTCCTTTGTAAATAAAAAATAACCCCAAAGCAAATAATTAGATTTAATCTAAAAATGGGCAGACTTCTAGCGTAATATTACACTAATCATCCTTACAATCATATTTTTGGTACAGCACCTAATAAATTGTTGCCATCTTAGTGCAGCGATTTATTAGATGCTGTACCAATTTTTTAATCCATTTCTTTGACTAAATTTTTCTAATTATTTGCTTTAGGGTTATATCTATTACATATACGGAGTTTGATACCCCTCACAAATCTCAACTGAATAAAAATATTTCCAAAAATCTTAAAATACGTCCATAAAAATTAATCTAATCCTTAATTTCATTGTCGCATTGTTATATCCCTCCTGCTATAAAATTTTGGAATTAATAAGTCATTAACTACCGAAAAAAATAAAGTTATTTGAAGTTATGTGGTAGTTAGAAATAGATTAACATACTTATTATTTTTTGTCTAGTGTTTAAATGATTTAATCACTACTTAAAAAAAGAAAACCCGACAAAACACTATGCTTAATCGCTATGTTGATAATATATAGGTATACTATCTCCATAAACTTCCTGCATATGTTTTGCCGGGTTCCTGATGTTTCTGTGCCATCTCCAACACGTTCAGCAAACTCTTGAATATCCATGCTGTATGTGAAGATTCCTGCCGTCTAATATTACAGATTCACGGATATTCTCATTCCTGCATATTAAATTGTATCACTATACTTTACTTCTTCTCATTCTTCCGTATCCCGGAGAACTCCTACCAGATGTGACATATACATCTCTAAGCGATCAACTTCTTCCTTCGACCGCTTCTTATTCATATCAATGCCAACAACTACACCCAAATCTGCAAATGCTGTCAGCTCTCTATGACATCTCTGGCAACGCACCTCTGAATAGGTAAAAAGGCTTTTCTGGTTCACTTTGCCGCATACCGGGCATGTAACAAATAATGGTTCTTTGCTCATCAATAATCCTCCAAGTAATATCTACACAAACTATCACTCAAACGGATAAGGGAAATGAAAACCGTTGATGAGTTAATAGCAGGCGATTCCGTAGCACCGAAGCCATGCCACCTGCTATATGATCTTCCCCTGGGATTGGCTCTGACAATCTCATCGCAACCTACACCTGCTACTGTTCATGTCATCTACTCCAATGACTTGATCACATGAACAGCAACACCCTGAACAGTACAATTTTGTGTATAAATATCCGGGTACTTCGGATTCTCCGGATGCAACCGTACACACCTTCTTTCTGTATCAAGGAAAAACCGCTTTAATGTGGATTCATTATCTACAAGTGCTACAACAATGTCTCCATCCGAAGCTGTATTCTGCTTCCGAATTACAATCATATCTCCACTGTTGATACCTGCTCCAATCATAGAATCTCCACTGGCCCGCAAGATAAAGAACTCACCCTCTCCAAATAATGAAACAGGAAGAGAAACATATTCCTCAATATACTCTTCCTCCAGTTGCGGCATACCACAGGATACTGACCCAAGTACTGCCGCCGGCTTCGTAAGTAGAGATATTTTATTCGTTCTCTCAGTAACAATCTCCCCATTGCGGTAGCTTAACATTCCTCTGTCATTCATAGCAACAAGGTACTTGTATACTGTACTCTTGACTATACCGAGCGCATCTGCGATTTCGCTGGTATAAGGTGAACGATGATTCAGCAACTGAAACTGTTCTGCATAATCCATAATCTGCTTCATCAATTCTTCGCTTTTATGCCGCATCTTTTCACCTTACCTTTCTATCGGAAACGTTGCGTTTCTGATAGAAATAATTATACCGAACAAATTTTCGTAAGTCAATATGTTTTTTCAATTTTCCGAACATATTTTCTTTCATTCATCCTCAAATTCCATTTCGTTCATTTCTGGAAAATCCAGTAACTCAGAAACAGTCATATTAAATCCCATAGCAATCTTACGCAAAGTCTTCAGCTTTGGATTCTTTGTTTCTCCTCTCATCATACTATTAAGCGTTGATTGCGTAATCCCTGACAATGTAGCAAGTTTATTTGTCGTTATCCCTCTCTCAACACACAGATCAGTTAATCTCTTTATTATGGCATCTGAATACGTCATGCAAATTCTCCTTAAATCACAATATATATTCAGTATAAATGATTTCCCCTTCATTTATTAACGGTATACCGTTGACATTTCTGCAAACCGATGATAAATTAACGTTATACCGTTATTTACTTGTACAACTTTAAGGAGGAATTTATCTAATGAGCAAAAAAGAACAGAAACTAAAAAAGAATCTCTATAAAGCACTCACAGAATATTTCATTCATAATCCTAAAAACAATCTGACATCATCAGAAAGTTTTCTGGATCAGCTTGCAGCTTTTCGTATGGAAACAACATTACCTATTGCAATAAAGCACGATGTAAAATATCAAAAAGCTCAGAAAAAATGCAATAAAGCTAATGAAAAAATACGGGATCTTAATCTAACTCCTCAACAATGGGACACTGTTGATGCCGCTATCACTGCTGAAAACATTTCATCTATAGAATATATACGGATTGCCTATAAACAAGGAATCATTGATGCATTTTCTATTTTACGAGAAACTCTTTAATATATCCATGTTAATCTAATCGCTTACAGACAATGAAGCAGGGATTTATCTCTGCTTTCCCATTTTCTTCTCTATTGCTTCCGGAACTCGGATTAAGCCAAATCGCCATAGTATCGGATAAATATATGAAACTCCTCTAATATCTCCAAGTGCCTTCGGCTTCTTCACTTCTTCTGAAATCCTCTTACTATTTTCAAACGCCAGCACCACACTACTCCAGGCAAGACTCTTACTTTTCTCTCGCCGGTCTATCAGCAACTCTCTGTTATACTCTCCGTTTTTACCAACCTTTAATTTATACCGGAACGGTAATCCTGTTGCCGTTTTAAATGGATACTCCTGAAATGCAATAACCGCTTGCCACAGATTTTCCTCTGATGGTGTTTCCTTTAGAAGCCGAACCTGCTCCTGTCTGATCTTATATGTCCGGCATCGTTCCGCATTTAGACTTATCTCTGTTGCATTATAAAGTCCCTTAGTGTAGGGCAAATAGGAATGAACTGATGCTCTGGAAAGACCCGTGAGTTTCATAATCTCCGAAATCTTTTTTCCTGACTGATGCAGATTATTAATTTCTGTACATATATCTGATGTGAATACATCTGCAGTGATAAGTAACTTACGAAGTTTAAGCAGACTAATATTTAACTCATCTGCCAGTGATCTTAAGGAATCTGCCTCTTCATAGGCATCTCTTAATTCTTGAAGAAAATTGTCAAATTGAAGTTTTGGATTATATTCTGGTTTCTTTTTTGGTCTTCCTGCCATTTTTAACTCCTATTTCCATGTGAATCCAATCGTCTTGCACCTAAAACAGAGGATTCCCTGCTCCCGGACTAATGCTCCGATAGCTGCCTCTATTTTATCTTACTATTTCTTTACTGTATATTACGGTTAGATAGTGCAACCTTTTCGGAAATTCAGAGCACCTAAATCCGGTATTTCAGTGCAGGCATTTCCGCTCTACAGTGCAATCTTCTATAATGAATCCATACACATGAAGATGTGTAAATTCACTATAGGAGGTCGATAACCATGATCGATTATCGAGAGATCATCAGGCTGAAAAGTCTGAAATTCAACAATGTAGCTATTGCTAATAGCTTATGCTGTTCCCGCAACACAGTTTCTGATGTACTCAAACTTGCAGAAACACATTCCCTCGGATGGCCTATCCCGGATACACTGACAAACAATGACATCGAGCATCTGTTCTATCCGGGCAGAGGGACAAATGATGGAAGAAGACTCCCGGATTATGAGTATGTCTACAACGAACTTGCCAAACCGGGAGTCACCCTTTCCCTTTTATGGGCAGAATACTGTGCTAAATGCGAAGCAGAACACACGATCCCTTACCAGCATACACAATTCAATGAAAAATACCATGCTTATGCTGCATCAAAGAAAGCAACCCTGCGGATCAAACGTAAACCGGGAGAAACCATGGAAGTTGACTGGTTATGAGATGAATGTCATAACCAATCAACTTCAACCTGTTCACCGGGTTTCCGGTTGATATGCATGGTAGCACGATGTTTCTGCTCATCCTGTTGGATGTGGTAGCAGAACTGAGAATACATGAGTGGTTCTTCGCCATTGGCACGGCAATCCTCCATGTATTCAGTCCACAGGAGCTTTTTACTTACTCCGTTACGAAGTAGCTCCTTGCGGATGTAGTCGTAGTCAGGCATACGTTTATTAGGCGATACCTTGTTCTCTTTAGAGAACATGAGCTTTTGAAGCTCTGTGTCAGTCATTGCTTCATCAAGTGGCCATGAAAGTTTTAATTCTCTGGCACGTTTTTGGACTTTGACGACAGTTTTTTGTGCGACACCACAACTAGCCATGATATCGCGTTGTGAGAATCCCAGGCCAGTAAGGCGAATGATTTCTCTGTACTTGGTCATAATTGTGACCTCCTTACAATGAATTTACACCAACTGGTGCATGAGCTCATTATAAGGTTTTTATAGATAAATGCTAACTTCTCATTATTTTCCTACTCAAACACTTAAAACTCTGATAAATACTGAGTTGTTCGTAATTTTGTTGGTGGATAAATGAGTAGGTATGTTTACTTAG
>NZ_JBQHWS010000077.1:0-17115 GCF_052063845.1 Blautia sp. HCP3S3_D9 | reverse complement strand
CCCCCCCCCCCCCCCCACCATTTACACGCAGAAGACGGCATACCAGATCACAGACTGTCTCGTGGGCTCGGAGATGTGTATAAGAGACAGACATGGAGGATCCTTATATCCTCATGACTGATAAGAAGATTTCAAATATCCAGGACATCCTTCCCATTTTGGAAAATGTGATGAGAGAGAGGAAAGAACTCCTCATCATTGCAGAAGATGTGGAGGGAGAGGCACTTACCACATTGATTGTCAACAGACTGAGAGGTACCCTGAAGGTCGTTGCTGTAAAGGCACCGGGATATGGTGACAGCAGAAAGGCAATGCTTGAAGATATCGCAACACTTACCGGCGGTCAGGTGATCATGGAAGATCTTGGCCTTGAACTTAAAGATACCACGATGGATATGCTTGGCCGTGCAAAATCTGTAAAGGTTACAAAGGAAAATACCACGATCGTAGACGGTGCCGGGAACAAGGAAGACATTGATGCACGCATCGCCAGCCTGAAGAGACAGATGGCTGAAACAACATCCGATTTTGATAAAGATAAACTCATGGACCGTATCGCGAAGATGGGCGGAGGCGTTGCAGTGATCCGTGTCGGCGCGGCAACAGAAACAGAAATGAAAGAAGCTAAATACCGCATGGAAGATGCCATGAACGCAACAAAAGCAGCCGTATCGGAAGGCATTATCTGCGGTGGCGGATCTGCATATATCCATGCACAGAAAAAGGTAGAGGAACTGTTAGCAGCCCTGGAGGGTGATGAGAAGACCGGAGCCAGAATCGTAGCAAAGGCACTGGAAGCACCACTGTATACGATTGTGGAAAATGCAGGTCTGGAAGGCCCGGTTATCGTAGACAAGGTAAAGAAGAGTGAGCCTGGCATGGGATTTGATGCAGCCTCAGAAACCTTTGTGGATATGATGAAACAGGGTATTATTGATCCGGTGAAGGTAACAAAGAATGCATTAATGAATGCGGTAAGTGTGGCAGCTACACTTCTTACTACAGAAGCTGCGGTAGCGGACATTAAGGAAAATACACCTGCGCCGCAGCCACAGCCGGAAATGTATTAAAGAGAACAGGTAAAATCAAATCATTGGCGAGCAACAAAATGGGGAGATGGCTGGTACATCTCCTCTTTTTGTTCGCTTCTGTTTTTATGTGAAATGAGGTCCATTATGAAATATGCAGTTATATATCAGTCAAAAAGTGGCAATACACGTTTAATAGCAGAAAAGATCTATGGTGCTTTAAATACAGAGGATAAAACAATTGTAGATATTGATACAGAGCAGGATATACCTGCGGCGGATGTCTATCTGATCGGGTTTGGAATTCATGGTTATTCCTGCAGCATGGATATCTCAGATGTATTTGAGCAGATTACAGGCGGAAAATATGCAGTGTTCGTTACCTGCGGTTATGTGCCGACAGAACAATATAAAGAAAAGCTTGAAAAAAATCTTGAAGTCTGGTACCCGGACGAGGGAGAGTATCTGGGAATGTTTCTCTGTCAGGGGAATGTGGAGTCAGATAGAAGGAAAATTATGATCAGCCAGATGCCAAGTAAAGAAAAAGAGATGCAGCAGATGTTTCGACTGGGAAATACCCATCCGGATGAAGAAGATCTGGAAAATGCGGTTGATTTTGCCATTAAAATTCAGGCAGAAATTGGGGATTAAATAAGAAAATAACATGTATTGATGTAAATAAAAAGAGAGGAGCGGTTGAAGATGCCAGAGCAGAGAGAAATATTGAATGCAAATGAAATCAGAAAGTTTACAAATGAATTAACCTATCGTCGGTATCTGATGAACAAAGGAAAAATACAGGAACTGTTTCGTAAAATGACACTTCAGGAGTATATTGCTTTGTATACTATAGAATCTGAGAGAGAAAATTCTCCGAATAATAATGGGAGAACGTATTTAAAGGATTTATCAGAAAAGATGCAGCTGACAATACGGCAGACATCAAAAATGGTAGAAAAGCTGAAAGATCGTGGACTGGTACTGTGGTCTTATGAAGGAAGCGGAAGTGAAGGAACATATGTGACTGTTACAGAAACGGGACAGAAACTGTTTAAGGGTCAGGAAATGATTCTGAGAGAATGTTATGGAAAAGTGATCAACAAATTCGGAAAAGATAATTTGATCATGTTATTAAAAATGATGAAACAACTGGATAACCTGATGTGCAGCGAAATAAAAGGGATGGGAGAGGTCGATTCGTATGGGAGAGCTGATGAAGCGGATGAATGATTATGCTGTGCAGAATGAAGCTATCTGCCGGAAAAATGATCATATTGATCCTAGATTGTATGAAGAGTTTGGTGTTAACCGGGGGCTGCGGGATGAAAATGGAAAAGGTGTGCTTACCGGTTTGACTAAGATTTCCCGTATTGTATCATCATGTGTGAAAGATGGAGAAAAAGTACCTTGTGACGGGGAATTGTGGTATCGTGGATATAAGGTAGAAAAATTGATTGGCAATCTTGGAGAAGAACAGCTTGGTTTTGAAAAGATCGCTTATCTTCTGTTGATGGGGGAATTGCCTTCAGAAGATGAAGAAAAAAAGTTCCGGGAAGTGATTGGCACATGCAGAACGCTTCCAACGAACTTTACCAGAGATGTTATTATGAAGGCACCATCTGAGGATATTATGAATTCAATGACAAGAAGTATTCTGACACTGGCTGCTTATGATAAAAAGGCAAAAGACATCAGCGTCAGTAATTCGTTGCGGCAGTGCATCCAACTGATTAGTGAATTTCCACTCCTTGCTGTATATGCATATCATGCCTATAATCATTACGAAAAAAACCAGAGTATGTATATCCATAATCCGGATCCGAAACTGTCTACAGCTGAGAATCTTCTAATGATGCTCAGGCATGATCAGAAATACACACCGGTTGAAGCGAAAGTTCTGGATACTTCATTGATTCTTCATATGGAACATGGCGGCGGAAATAATTCTACTTTTACAACCAGAGTGGTGACCTCTTCCGGTTCAGATACATATTCAACAATTGCTGCCGCTATGTCATCTTTGAAGGGACCGAAGCATGGCGGCGCAAACATAAAAGTTGTGGAGATGATGGATAATATACGGGAAAATGTAAAGGATTTTTCTGATAAAGAAGAAATATCAGCATATCTTATGAAGATAATTGACAAACAGGTATTTGACAAAAAAGGGTTGATTTACGGAATGGGACATGCGGTGTATACATTGTCGGATCCAAGAGAAAGAGTATTTAAAAAATATGTGGAAGCGCTGGCAAGAGAGAAAGGCCGGGAGAGCGATCTCCAGCTCTATGAGAATGTTGAAGTGATTGCACCTAAACTGATTGCAGAAAACAGAAATACTATAAAACGAGTGAGCCCGAATGTGGACTTTTACAGCGGATTTGTATATGACATGCTAGGCATTCCACGTGAATTATATACTGCGATTTTTGCAGTAGCGAGGGTAGTCGGGTGGAGTGCGCATCGTATGGAAGAACTGATCTGCACAGATAAGATTATCCGTCCAGCTTATATGAGTGTTATGGAGGAAAAAGAAAAATGTTAGAAAAACTGGCAGGACCCATTATAGGGGCATTGATTGGATACTGTACTAATTATATCGCTGTCAAAATGCTGTTTTATCCTAAACAGGAAGTCAGAATCTTTGGACGAAAACTTCCTTTTACTCCGGGGGCAATTCCTAAAGGAAAGCCAAGGCTTGCCAGAGCAATCGGAATTATTGTGGCGGACGATCTTCTAACGGAAGATGATATTAAACAGAAAATGATTTCTTTGGAAACAGAAAATGCTGTTGTGGATCAGATTGTTCAGGGATTATCTGTTGATCTTCATACCTGTGTTTCAAAAGTATGTTCGTCCGAGTTGAATTATGAAGAGATAAAAAACAGATTGATTTCTGAACTGTCCAGCCAGATCCTTGATTCTGTTCAACATATGAATCTGGATAATCTTATTGTTCAGGAAGCCGGAAAAGCTGTTAAAGCCAAAACAAAGGGCTCCATGTTGGAAATGTTTCTGAATGATGAAATGCTTAATTCCCTGATACAGCCTGTTGGAGGAGAAATAGTAAAGTATATTAATGAAAAAGGACCAGATTTTATAAAGGAAGAACTGGAAACTAAAATTGATACGTTAGGAGAACAATCTGTCATAGATCTCTGTAACCATATGAATATTTCGGAAGGAGCCGTTCGAAAAATAGTAGCAGATTTTTATCACAAAGCAATTGATTCTGTCATCGGAAAGCTGATCGGTAATTTGAATATTGCAGAAATTATCGAAGATAAAATCAATGCTATGAATGTAGATAGTCTGGAGAAACTGGTGCTGACTGTGATGAAAAAAGAATTGGATACAATTGTAAATCTTGGGGCTTTAGTAGGTGCAGTTTTAGGAGTTTTAAATATTATTATATAATTTCTTATGTAAAGAAGATAATGATTGTAAACTAAGTTTTCATGGATGAATGAAAAGATATATATGATATAGCACAAATAGGACAAGAGGACAACAGGAATTTACTGTGTAGTTGTGATTGTATTGATGAACACTGTTTGTAAGAGATAACCTCCAGTTTATCTGTTTCTTAAAATGACAATATCATGGAATAAATACAACATAATGAGAACATGTTACCTTCGTATGATTCGATTCATACGGAGGTTTCTTTTTGCCAATTTTTCTCATCTTGACATTTTTTTACTGAAACATGTTGTATAAGTCCCTCTGAAACTTTGGATATATAGAGGGACATTTATATCCGCGAGCAACGGGCCAAGCGGACATGCTTGCATGTCTATTTGGCATGCCGCCTCCAAAATAATGAAATGTGAGGTAATGACATATGTCAGAGAAAAGATGTTATACAGTAAAAGAGTTACAGGAGATCCTTGGTGTCAGCAGACCGACAATATATAACCTTCTGAAGAAAAATGAGTTCCGGTGGATCCAGCTGGATGGCGGAAAGTACCGTATTTCCAAAAAGAGCTTTGATGACTGGCTGGATAAGCTGCCGGAATCTTCCAACTAATCTTCTATCCGGATGAAAAATCGACATCCTAAATTTTTTTGAAAAAGTGCGGTATGGTATGGGAAGAAGGAGGAAAGCTTCATGGATGAGAAGGGAAAAATGAATACCGAGGAATACGAAGAACTGATAAAGGAAGTGAAAGCAAACAGCCCATACAAGAGGCTGTCTTCTGCGAAAAAGAAATGGATGAGTGTTTCTGAGATGGGCGAGCTCCTGGGGCTTAAAAAGACGGATCGGTATTGGCTGGTACATAAAAACTTTTTTGAGACCAAAGAGATTGCCGGAAAGATGCGGGTCAATATTGAGAGTTTTGAAAAGTGGTATGCGAATCAGATTAAATATCATAAAGTCAACGGAGAAGAACCGGGAAAGGAATTGAAAGAATGGTCTTATTCTGTTCCGGAACTTGCAGAAATGCTGGGGCTTACGGATGGTGCCGTTTATGACCTGATCAAGCGGAATAAGATCGAGGTTGTGATTGTGGATTACTGGAAACGTGTACCAAAAGCTGCATTTCAGAAATGGTATGACGGACAGTCCAGATACCGCACGAAGGATGATAAAAAGAGGGATGCGGAAATGGAGGCCGCAACTCTCACTATGCCGGAAATGGCCAGACAGCTGGGAATCACCAGAAATCAGGTATATGGCATCCTGAATAGTCAAAAGTATCAGCATTTCTTTGAGTTCGTCACGATCGCTGATCGAAAAAGAATCACAAAGGAAAGCTTTCAGAAGTTTCTGGACGGGCAGGATGAATATCATCTGGATCCGGCAAACGATTATGAAGAACTGGCAATGGAAGAAAATGTGGCACTGGCGAATTATCGGAGAAAGAAACTGGCACAGACCGGGGAACGAGGAAGGAATGGCAATCTGCAGTATCTTACTATAGATGAAGCAGCCTTTATGGCAAAGGTCAGCCGGTCCATGATAAATGTCTGGTACACAAAAGGATATTTTCCGGTTGTAAAAATAAGGAACCATGTTCGGATCAAACGAAAAGAATTTGAAGTGTGGCTGGAAAAGAGAAATATAGAAAGGGGTTGTTAAATTATGGCATCAATCAGAGAACGAAATGGAAAATTTAATGTGATCTATTCCTATACTGATGCAGACGGGAAACGGAAGCAGAAATGGGAAACTTATGCTACAAAGGCAGAGGCAAAGAAACGCAAGAAAGAGATTGAATATAAAGAAGAAATGGGATCCATGATAATCCCGCAGTGTAAAACCATGAAGGATCTTCTGGCAGAATACGTTGCCCTGTATGGGAAAGACAACTGGGCATTATCTACGTATGATGGAAATGTTTCTCTCATAAATAATTATATCCTTCCGATCATCGGGGATGAAAAACTGTCGGAGATCAATACCCGTTTTATTGAAAAATATTATCAGAGATTGTTGAAAGCTCCGGCTGTGGTCAATCCTATGATTGGGAAAAGAAAGAATGAATATGTATCTACCAGTACCATCAGAGATATCCATAAACTCCTCCGAAGCTGTTTTAAACAGGCTGTCAAATGGGAACTGATGGAGAAGAATCCTTGTATCTATGCGACCGTACCAAAACATAAAACAAAGAAACGTGAGATCTAGACTGCAGAAACTCTGATGTACGCACTGGAAGTATGTGAGGATGATCGGCTAAAGCTGACAATGAACCTTTCCTTCTCCTGCTCTCTCCGGATCAGTGAGCTTCTGGGGCTTACCTGGGATTGTGTGGACATCTCGGAGGAAGCAATTGAGGAAAACCGGGCATATCTGTTTATTAATAAGGAATCTCAGCGAGTGAGCAAATCCGCTTTAAAAGAGTTGGATGCAAAAGATGTGCTGCTGATATTTCCAGAAAAAAGCAAGACCAATAAAACAGTCCGTGTTTTGAAAACACCGAAGACAGACAGCAGTGTCCGAAAGGTTTTCCTTCCAAAGTCTGTCGCAAAGATGCTGATCGAATGGAAAGAAAAACAGGATGAGACAAAGGAAGTTCTTGGAGATGAATACATGGACTATAACCTGGTCATGGCAAGTACGTTTGGTCTTCCTTTGGGGGATGGCGCGATCCGGAAGCCATTAAATCAGTTGATTAAGGACTATGATCTCCCACCGGTTGTTTTCCACAGTCTCAGACACAGCAGTGTTACCTATAAGTTGAAACTGAATGGTGGAGATATTAAGGCTGTCCAGGGAGATTCCGGACATGCCCAGGTCAGCATGGTTACGGATGTATATTCCCACATCCTGGATGATGACCGGAAGAAAAATGCAGAGCTGTTTGAAGAAGCATTTTATGAGAAAAAAGATTTGGATCCCCAGATGCATCCGAATACAGCACAAAACACGGTAGCGGTTCCGGAAGGCGTGGATGCAGAACTGCTTGCAAAGGTTCTTAATAATCCTGAGATGGCGGCACTGCTTGCGTCATTGGCGAAGACAATGAAGTAATGAAAGTATTTGTTTATTCTGTTTTAAATAGGGAAATAATGTAATAAGAATAACATCTAATATTTGTTTAGGTATCAAAAAAAGGAGAAAAACATAAAATCTAAAATAAATTAATTACTGTAAAATAAAGGCTTTTTAGAGTTTAGATATAGACATATTTTTAAAACATTATTATAATTAAATCAGATTAGATATTATAGAAACTCGGGATAAGAGGAGGATTCAATGAATATAAAAGAAATCAAAATTAAAAATTTCAAATCACTTTATGATGTGTCTTTCTGCCCTGGGAATATCAATGTTTTTATTGGCGCCAATGGTTCAGGAAAATCTTCTGTTTTGGAAGCTATTGGTGTGCTGAGTGCAGCCATGACAGACCGTGTGAATAATAATAGTCTTCAGCGGAAGGGGGTTCGGCTTAGTACTTCATCATTATATAAGTCGCAGTTTCGTTCTATTGAACGAAGTATGCCAACGGTTGATTTTGCCATGAGCTGGAAGAGAAATAAAAACGAGTATGAATATTCTGTACATCTTACTACACCTGCAGATGATGATACCTGGAAATATCATTCGGAAAGTGTTTCTAAAAACGGAGAAAATGTATTTGGCCGAAGTAATCGATCAAGCGTACAATTAAATAATAAGGTAGGATATTATGCTCTGTCAGAAAAACTAAACGGAGAAGAATATACAGATATGGGAAACTATATCTCTGGGTACGGAATTTATCAGCCGGATACTCTTACTCTGCGTGGAAATGTGGCAGATCCTACACAGGTTACGCCAATCGGACTGAATGGCGGCAGACTTGCTGATGCAATGGAGGATTTATTCTCGGCTGTAGATGATGAGATAATGTTTGGAGCAATGAGTATGGATGATGTTCTTGAATTAATCGAGTGGGCATCGGATATTCATATCGCAAGGCCCAAAAAGTCGAATCTGAATCCGGGAGTTCCGAGTACACGACAGGTCATCGAATTTCAGGATCGTTTTTTAAAGGATAAAGCAGTATTTACCGGATATGATGCCAGTGAAGGTGCTTTGTATGTTCTGTTTATGCTGACACTGGCTATGCATCCGGATGTGCCGGGAATGTTTGCGATTGACAGTTTTGATCATGCTTTAAATCCTAGACTGGCAAAAAGAATCACAGAAGTATTTAGTCAGCTGATAATTGAGAGCGACAAGACGGTTTTCATGACAACACATAACCCCCTTGTACTGGATGGACTGAATCTGGCGGATGATAGGATACGACTGTTTGCCATTAATAAAAATAAGTATGGGCACGCTGAATTAAATAGAATCCAGATTTCTCAAGAACTTTTAGAAACAGGACAATCCTTATCCAGACTTTGGATTAACGGACTTCTGGGAGGTGTTCCGGAACTGTTATGAAAAAGAGGATAGGAATTGTAGGTGAAGGACCGACAGATTATCTTGTACTTAAATGCATGATCGATCAGATAACCGGAGAAGAAAATGATTATCTGAGAATTCAGCCGGAACAAAATATGCTAGGCGAGTACGGAAATGGGTGGAAAGGTGTATGGAACTGGTGTGAGTCTACAGGACAGAATCTGGATAAGATTATGAAGGGTATCTCTCCTCAGATTGATATGATTGTAATTCAAATGGATGGTGACGTGGCTCGGAAAGAAAAAGAGGTTCATTGTCGGTGTGCAACTGTCGAATGCGAGCATAAGGGGAAAGTTCATCCATTAGGATGTGAAACGTTAATAGATGGCTCATGTCCGGTAGATATTCCGTGTAAAGATCATGAGAACACACCGGAAGGATATCGCAGCCATATAACACATTGTGTTTTACAATGGCTTGGAACAGATACCGAGAGAAATGATATTATTATTACGGTGCCATGTGACAGTACAGATACATGGATTGTTGCTGCTTTTGATCCTATGGAGGAGATAGAAAAAATCCAAAATCCATGGGAGGATATTATTTCCAGAAAAAAGGATTACCATGGAATAAGAATACCAGGTCATAAAAAGAATAATCGTATATACCAGCAGCTGATTCCTACTTTGGAAAGTCATTGGAAACAAGTAATTGATCTGTGTGATTCTGCTAAATATTTTGAAAAAGCAGTAAAAGTAGCCTGGGGTGAATAAAGAAAATATCTCCATCATTTAGCAACAAAATGAAGGAGATATTAATGAAATGAAGGAGATTTTGGTAAAATGGTGCCGTGCCGGCAACTGTATATGTTCGTATTTAAGCGGCTGTCGTGGTCGAAACACCATAGACAAATTTTCAATAACGGTGTATAGTAATAATAGAAATCTGGTCAATTGAATATTCATGTAATCAGGCAGAGCCAACCTCGAAAAACCTGCGGTTTTCCTTGGTGTATGGCTTCGCCAAATAGAACTACAAAAAATGTCTCTTGTGAGCGAGCTCACAGATTCATTTTTATGTATTTCTGCTTGGCTCTGCTGATTACATATTGTTTATCATTCCCGCTTGTAAGGGGATGGTAGCCGGTATATGATATCTGTCAGTAACAACAGAGCTTTCCCCGGATGTTAGCAGCTGCAAAGAATCTGCTAATTTTCAGGTCTTATCTGGTCTTGACAGAAAGGGTATTCAGATTACCAGAATTTGATTCGAAAATAAAAAAAGTCCTTGATAATAAAGGGCTAAATATAACAGTTCTTGACGGGAATTGACAGAACCACAGAGCTCTCCTAAGCGAAGGAGCGGAGGTTCAAATCCTCTTATGGACGGGTTTCAAAGCGTTCGAAAATGTTAGCTGGATTAGCTGACAGCGAACGCTTTTCTTATTTTCTGATCACGTTCGTGTCATGAATTCCCATTCAAAATGATCAATTTCCAGCTAACGCAATCCGATTTTTGTTAGCTGACAGCTAATCAAAATTACCGCTTTGCAAACATGGGTTTTAGAAAGTCCAGCTAACATTTGGGTTCCGCTCTGTTGTTACCCCTTATTCGGGGATGTAAATCAGAGAAAAGGCGGGAAAAGAAACAATCTCTCCTGAATCTGCAAACATGAATTAGCTGAAACAGTATTCAATTCTATTAGCTACAGCTAATGGTCAAACAGCAATGTCTGTTTGGAATTTTACTAACTAAAAAAGTTCCAGGCAGGCATTTTTTAGTTCCTGAATCCTGGAGGAAAGGAGTCAAGAAGGCTGAGCCAAACAGACAATCAGGAGAAAACGAAAATTCTTTGGAAGATGGAATCTTGCATCACCAGGAAAATGTAGATCTTCTTCCGGTAAATATTGAGCTTTCCGCATTGGAAGTAACGATGGGAAATGTGATGAGCAGAGAAATGATCATGAAGGAATATATCGATGTGATAAGATCCCGATACGATTATATCCGGATCGACTGTATGCCGAGCCTTGGTATGATGACGATCGATGCACTGGTATCCTCTGATTCCGTTCTGCTAAACGATGAATATATCGAAGGTATTTTTGTCGCTGATGAAATGCAGTCATGTGGCATAGGTAAGCTTTTATTAGATTATATTAAGGATAAAAAAGTTAGATTACAATTAAATGTATACCAGAAGAATGCCAGAGCAATTTCTTTTTACCAAAGAGAAGGGTTCATTATTCAATGTGAAGGTTTGGATGAAGCTACTGGTGAAAAAGAGTACACCATGCTATGGAAACAAAAATAGAAATCGGAATTTGTCTAATCAGAGAAAATTGAATGTTGCAAAATCATAATGCCAGTGTACATTAAATATGCACTGGCATTTTTATGTACAATTTTACAAGAATGTCCATGTGTGGACAAGAACTGATAAGTGAAGATAGATTTTTAATTATAAGATTGGTAAATTATAAGCAGATGGACATCTGTACATAAATATTCGGATGAAGTAATTATCTATATAAATGTGACGTACATCACGGAAAACGATAAACTTTTTTATTATAATACCAAAGGAAAGCAAGACAGGAGTAGTTTATTATCAAGAACTGCAAAAGTTATGCTAGTGAGGTTGATGCAATGGGACAGATAGCAATCAGAGAATTGAGAAATATGGATTTTTTCAGAGAAATACCAAAGGATATTCTGCAGAATCTGCTTAATGAAAGTAAAATTGTTTCTTATAAGAAAAAAGAAGTGATATTCCATTCACGCAGCAGAACACCAAAAGTATATTTTGTGTATTCCGGAGAAGTGATGCTTTATAATCTGACAAAGCACGGAAATCGAAAGGTGATTTTTATCCTGGGACAAGGACGGCTTTTAAATCAGAGTATTGTAAGTAAAAAGCCCAATGCACTTTTTTGTGAGGCGACCTGTCCGGTGCAGATACTAGAAATTGCAGAAGAAGCATTCCTTCATCTTATGGAGCAGAGTCATGATCTGACAAGAGCTGTTCTGAGAGAATATGAAAGAAATCTCTGGCGAATGGGTCATCAGTTAAAAAATACGACCGGGAACATGCAGATGGAACGAAAAATAGCTGCAAAATTGTGGAAGCTGGGTCGTGATTTTGGCGTGGATACGGAAGAAGGAGTGATGATAGATATTGATCTTACCATTACCCTGATGGCAGATCTGGTTGGAGCACCAAGGGAAAATGTATCCCGTGCCTGTAAGGTCCTTACAGACAGAGGTCTGATCCATTATGGTAATAAGCGATTTACACTGATAGATTTTGAAGGTCTTGCAGAATTCTATAAAATGTGATTATAAGAAAGGGGTATCTGATGGGAAAACGTTTCAACAATGATGAGATGCAGAAGATTTTTGAAGTTCTGCAGGAATCCTATGATGTGTATGGACCGAAAATTTACCAGGGAACAGGCTGTTTTTCAGATACAGATGTAATTCGTTATGGACGGTTGGACAGCTGGGAAGAACTTGTCTGGGACCAGAAGTCGGATTACAGTTTTAAGGAAGTATTGTTTCCAATTTCAGAGACGATTCTTTATTTTACAGAGAATGAGATGAAAACAGCAGACGGAGTAGCAAGACAGAGATTGATTTTTTTGAAAAGCTGTGATTTTCATGCTCTGAAACGTCTGGATGAGATGTACCTGAAAAACGGTGCAGAGGATTATTATTACAGAAGAATGCGGGAAAATACAGTTTTTGCTGTGATGGGTTGTAAGGAATCCGGCAAAAATTGTTTTTGTGTAAGTATGGGGACAAATCGTTGTGAAGAATATGATATGTATATTTTTCAGGATGAAAAGGGTTGTTACATGGAACTGAGATGCAGAGAACTGGAAGAATTATTATGGGATTATGGACAGAATGTTCAGGAGAAACCGACTTTTGTGGAAAAGAATGAGGTTTATGTAGAGATTCCGGAGAAACTTCCGGATACAATTCACCAGGATTCCATGTGGCAGGAATATGGCAGCCGCTGTATTGGCTGTGGACGCTGCAATTTTGTCTGTCCCACATGTACCTGTTTTACTATGCAGGATATTTTTTATAAAGACAATCCAAAGGCTGGAGAGCGCCGCCGTGTATGGGCTTCCTGTCAGGTGGACGGATATTCTGACATTGCCGGAGGGCACAGCTTCCGCCAGAATCAGGGTGAAAGAATGCGTTTTAAGGTATTACATAAAATTTCAGATTATAAGAAAAGATTTGGATACCATATGTGTGTCGGCTGCGGACGTTGTGAAAATGTGTGTCCGGAGTATATTTCCTATATTGCATGTCTTCAGAAACTGAAAGAAAAGGAGGAAAAATAAGATGGCAAATGAATATATTCCTTTCTTATCTAAGATAAAAGAAATTGTGAAGCATACAGAGACAGAATATACATTCCGTATGACATATGTGGGAGAAGTAAGACCAGGACAGTTTTTTGAAGTTTCTATTCCGAAATATGGTGAGGCGCCCATTTCTGTCAGTGGTATCGGAGAAGATTATGTTGATCTGACCATACGTAAGGTTGGTAAAGTAACCGGAGAAATTTTTGAACTGAATGAGGGAAGCAGCTTTTTTATGCGTGGTCCTTATGGAAATGGTTTCGAGAAAGAGAATTATCAGGGGAAAGAACTGATCGTGGTAGCCGGTGGAACAGGAGTATCTCCTGTGCGAGGCGTGATCAGTTACTTCGGTGAGCATCAGAATGAAGTGAAAAAATTACATACGATTCTTGGTTTTAAATCTCCGTCAGATATTTTGTTCCGTGAAGATCTGAAAAAATGGGAACAGCAGATGGATCTGATCCTGACGGTGGACTCATCTGATGATGATGCTTATAGGACAGGACTTGTTACAAAATATATTCCGGAACTTGAACCTGATAATATCCATGAGACTGCAGCTATTGTTGTCGGACCTCCGGTCATGATGAAATTTGCAGTAGCAGAGCTTTTAAAGCTGGGAATGAAGGAAGAACAGATATGGATCTCGCAGGAAAGAAAAATGTGCTGTGGACTTGGTAAATGTGGGCATTGCCGAATGAATGACACATATATTTGTCTGGATGGTCCGGTATTCTGCTATTCAGAAGGCAAAAAACTGTTTGATTAGGGAGGAAATCATAATGGATATTAATACAAAGAAACTGAAGAAAAATGCCTTCCGTGTATCAAAGGTTCGTGGACTTACGGCTTCCAGAGTGCGTGTTCCGGGAGGCTGCTGTAATGCAGATGTTATGCAGCAGGTGGTGGATATTGCCAAAAAATATGGAAACGGACAGATTCATCTTACCACACGCCAGGGATTTGAAATTGAGGGAATCCATATGGAAGATATGGATAAAGTTAATGAGATGCTCCAGCCGATTATTGATAATCTTCAGATTAATCAAAATGAGACAGGTACCGGGTATCCGGCATCAGGAACCAGAAATGTCTGTGCATGTATCGGAAACAGAGTCTGTCCTTTTGGCAATTATAATACAGCAGCTTTTGCGAAGAAAATTGAAAAGGCGATATTTCCTAATGATCTTCATTTTAAAATTGCGCTTACAGGCTGTGCCAATGACTGTATTAAGGCGAGAATGCACGATTTTGGAATTATCGGCATGACAGAGCCGCAATATGAGCCGAATCGTTGTGTTTCCTGTGGTGCATGTATAAAAGGCTGTGATAAGCTATCTGTGGATGCGTTAAAGATGGAAAACTACAGGATTGTACGCAACGAAGAAAAATGTGTGGGATGTGGAGTCTGTGTGACAAAATGTCCGACCAGAGCATGGACCAGAAGTGAAAAGAAATACTATCGTCTGACACTTATGGGACGAACAGGAAAGAAAAATCCACGTCTGGGAGAAGATTTTCTGATCTGGGCAGACGAAGACACCATCATCAAAGTTATCCTGAATACCTATAAATTTGTGAAGGAATATATTGATCCCAATGCGCCTGGCGGTAAGGAACATGTGGGATACATTATTGACCGTGTAGGTTTTGCAGAATATAGAAAATGGGCATTGGACGGTGTAGAGCTTCCACCGGAAACAATCGTGAAAAATAATATTTACTGGAGCGGAATACATTATAGATAATTTCAGGGAAAAGATCATCAGAATCAATAAAGCCGATGCGGGATTTTTGAATACTGCATGGGCTTTATTGATTTTACAGAGGTTTTGAAAATTTGATTTTTACTGGTTCATCAGGACTTGTCATTCGAGATGTCGGTCAGGAAACAGGATGTTACCTTTTGTAGATAAAACGATTTTGGTCAGATTGAGAACTCTTTGTTTTTCTGATATAATCCTGTCTTTGACAGTTGTTAGAAGAAAAAATCACTGTATCCCTTGTGTTTACTGGGGTTCAGCGATTTTTGCCATTGTTTTGAAGTATAGTAATTGCAAGTACTTTTTTTATTATTCAACTGTCAAACTCCTGAGCTGAAAGCTAGCAAGAAAAAGCACGCAAATATTCTTCATTTTCACCTCTTTACAAACCTTTTTCAACAGAGTATTGTATAATTCGGATGAAGTAATTTTTATGAGGTAAATTTATGTGTGAAAATGAAAAAAAGAAATCTCATTCCATTGAGATGACCACAGGCTCTCTCTGGAAAAATATACTCCTCTTCAGCCTTCCGCTTATGGGATCACAGGTACTGGAGGTTCTTTTTAACTTAAGCGATGTTGCCGTTGTTGGACGTTTTGCAGATTATATGGCATTAGGTGCCGTCGGCTCAACAACTTTGCTGGTTACTCTGTTTACCGGAATCCTTATCGGAATGGGTGCCGGTGTCAATGTTCGCGTAGCTCATGAACTGGGTGCCGGAGATAAAAAAGGCATAGAAGAAACAATCCATACTTCTCTTCTTTTGTGCGCAATCACAGGTCTGCTCGTCTGCGCCATCTGTCTTCTGTTTTCCGGACGGATGCTGTCCATGATGAACACGAAGCCGGAACTTATTGACCAGGCTATTTTATATATGAAGATTTATTCTCTGGGAATGCCAGCAATGGCTGTGTACAATTTCGGTAACGGCGTATTAAGTGCCCGGGGTGATACAAAAAGACCGTTGATCTACCTTTTCATTGCAGGTGTAATCAATGTTCTTCTGAATTTATTTTTCGTTATCGTCTGTCATATGGAAGCCGTAGGTGTTGCAACAGCCAGCGCGATTTCTCTCTATGTCTCTGCTTCTCTGGTGATGATCCATCTCCTCAGAAGAACCGATGACTGCAAAGTATCTCTGCGTAAGATCTGCCTGCACCCTAAGGCCTGCAAAGCAGTTCTCATGCTTGGTATCCCTACAGGTCTTCAGAACGGAATCTTTGCCATTGCAAACCTGTTTGTGCAGACTGGTGTCAACTCTTTTGATGCAGTGATGGTTTCCGGAAATGCAGCTGCTGCAAATGCTGACTCCCTGATCTATAATGTCATGTTTTCTTTTTATACTGCATGTGCAAGCTTTATCGGTCAGAACTGGGGTGCCGGTAATAAAAAACGAATGCTGAAATCTTATAGAGTCAGCCTTACATATGCCTTCATTTTCGGTGCAATCCTGGGTGGACTACTCCTTGTGTTTGGCCCACAGTTTCTCTCTCTGTTTGCTACGGAACCAGCAGTTATTGATGCTGGTATGCAGAGGATTCGTATCATGGCATTCAGCTATGCATTCAGCTGTTTTATGGACGGCAGCATTGCCGCATCCCGAGGTATCGGAAAAAGTATTCCGCCTACCATTATCGTTATCCTGGGCTCCTGCGTATTTCGTATTGTCTGGATTTATACAGTATTTGCACATTTCCAGACGATTTCATCACTGTATCTTTTGTATATCTTCTCATGGGGAATTACAGGACTTGCAGAAACTCTGTTTTTTGTTATAAGTTTTAAGAAAATTTGGACTGGAAAATAGTCACAGCCACTCTGTGACTTATATGCCAGGTGGATTCCGCAATTGACTGGAAAGAAAATCAGCTTACAAAACGGGTGAAATATCAATCGGAATTGACCGAGCTGAAAGCGAGTTTTCTGTGTTCTAAGACAGGAAAAGCACTGTATGATGAGAAGACGAAGCTGTGGTGCACTGGTCCAGCATATATAGCTGAACTGTATATGGAAGAATTAAAGGAATCCGAATATAAGATGTGAGTATGGACTGTCTCTTATACACATCTGACGCTGCCGACGACCTACCTAGTGTAGA
>NZ_JBQHWS010000076.1:0-17122 GCF_052063845.1 Blautia sp. HCP3S3_D9 | reverse complement strand
TATAAAAATGGAAAGCAATATGTCTGTAAAGTTTTGTTATGCAGCAGAAGCATAATCCATAATGAAAATCTTGCTTGCAATCTGCTCAAGACGATCTAAGATATCTTCAATTTTTTCAAGCACAGATGCAGTAAAAAATTCTTCTCCACATTGATCACATTTCATACATGGAACATTTTCAATAATAACATAGCAATTTTTCAGGTGTGCAAAGTATGTGGTTGTAGATTGTTCCATAGTACCATTTTTACAAGTTAGGCATCTCATTTTAAAGTCTCCTTTCTTGTTCTATAATCAGATTCCCATTTTTCCGGATCAGGGAAATATGCGGTGATGATCCGGCTGCCGGTTCCTTCATCGCTCATAACTACATGGATGATTTTATTATCCACAGAATAGCCGAAAATTAAACAACTGGGGAATGGATAATCATCTGGATATTGTTCGATAATTTCACCATCCATAATGGCATGACGAATATCTTTTATCTTGATTCCTCTTTGGCGACAACGCTCGGAAGAATGTTGTGTCATTAAAACTTTATCTTCAGTGTAGTAAGATTGTAGAGTTTTAATTTCTATCATAATGACAATATCCCTTCTTTGGATTTACAGTTATATATGTACTGTAAATAATATTATAACTTAGCTATCCGGAAAATTCAACAGACGCCAATACCCTGAACTGGAAGTTTAAACGCCAAATATCGAGCTTTTGAGCATAAAATAAGGCTTATCACTATAGTGGAAACGGTTGACAGATGGAATTTCCAATGATAATATAAATTCATTCGACATAAAAAATATTCAGTTGTATTTTTTATATATAGATATGTGAAAAACACTGTAAAATACGACAACAGGAGGGAAGAAGATGGAGAACGAAACAGTTTCCAAGAATTTTATTGAGAATATTATTGATAAAGATTTAGCAGAGGGTGTTTATGACACCGTGCATACACGTTTCCCGCCGGAACCGAATGGATATCTTCATATCGGTCATGCGAAATCTATTCTTTTAAACTATGGTCTTGCACAGGAGTATAACGGCAAATTCAATATGCGTTTTGACGATACAAACCCGACCAAAGAGAAGAGCGAGTTTGTAGAATCCATAAAAGCGGATATCAAATGGCTTGGTGCAGACTGGGAAGACAGACTGTTCTTTGCATCTGATTATTTCGACCAGATGTATGAAGCTGCTGTAAAGCTGATCCAGAAAGGAAAAGCTTATGTATGTGACCTGACAGCAGATCAGATCCGCGAATACCGTGGAACTCTTACAGAGCCAGGAAAAGAGAGTCCATACAGAAACAGAAGTGTAGAAGAGAACCTTCAGCTTTTCGAGGAGATGAAAGAAGGCAAATACGCAGACGGAGAGAAAGTACTCCGCGCAAAGATCGACATGGCATCTCCGAACATGAACATGCGTGACCCGGTTATCTATCGTGTTGCTCATATGACACATCACAGAACAGGTGACAAATGGTGCATCTATCCAATGTACGACTTTGCTCACCCGATCGAGGACGCAATTGAGGGAATCACACACTCCATCTGTACTCTGGAATTCGAGGACCACAGACCCCTGTACGACTGGGTTGTAAGAGAACTGGAATATCCGCAGCCACCGAAGCAGATCGAGTTTGCAAAACTGTACCTGACAAACGTTGTTACAGGTAAACGTTACATCAAGAAACTGGTAGAAGAAGGAATCGTAGACGGATGGGATGATCCGCGTCTGGTTTCTATCGCAGCACTGCGCCGCCGTGGATTCACACCGGAATCTATCAAGATGTTCGTAGAACTCTGCGGTGTATCTAAGGCAAACAGTTCTGTTGACTATGCAATGCTTGAGTACTGTATCCGTGAGGATCTGAAACTGAAACGTCCGCGTCTGATGGCGATCCTTGATCCGATCAAGCTTGTGATCGACAACTATCCGGAAGGCGAAGTAGAATATCTGGAAGCTCCGAACAACATGGAGAATGAAGAACTTGGTACCCGTAAGATGCCATTCGGCAGAGAACTCTACATCGAGAGAGAAGACTTCATGGTAGACCCACCTAAGAAATATAAGAGAATGTTCCCTGGCACAGAGGTTCGTCTCATGAACGCATACTTCGTAACCTGCACAGGATATGAAGCTGATGAAGATGGAACTGTACGTGTTGTACACTGTACTTATGACCCTGCAACAAAAGGCGGCAACGCACCGGACGGCAGAAAAGTAAAAGGAACCATCCACTGGGTAGAAGCAAGCCAGGCAGGAAAAGCAGAAGTACGTCTCTACGAGAATATCGTAGACGAGGAGAAAGGTGTATACAACAAAGAAGACGGTTCTCTGAATGTAAACCCGAATTCCCTGACAAAAGTGACTGCATATGTAGAGCCTGCATTGATGGAAGCGAAAGGTTACGACAGCTTCCAGTTCGTAAGAACAGGATTCTTCTGCGCAGACATCCATGACTCCAAAGAAGGCGCACCGGTATTTAACCGTATCGTATCTCTTAAGAGTTCATTCAAACTGCCAAAAGCATAAATAAAAAATAGACCATCTCATCCGGCGCTATACCAGATAAGATGGTCTTTCTTTTTTGTTGAATCCAAGAAAATAATAAACAAAGAGTGGGATTATTCTTCTGATTCAGATGCAGCGTCAATAGCTTCTTCAAAATGAGATGGCTCATCAGCGTCTTCTGCATCTTCAGCTTCTTCCTCTGCATCTTTGATTTCAACTTCTGTAGCTGTATCCTTAGTTTCTGAAGTTTCGTCCTCAGCCTGCTCGCCAGCGTGTTCTTCCCATGCCTGGAAATCTTCAGCAACTTCTTCAGCTTCAGTACTTTCCTCAGCTTTTTCTTCTTTCTCATCATTCAGATCAAAATCATCAAAATCGTCTTCAAAATCGAAGTCTTCCTTGCAGGAATTTTTCTTAGCAACAAGTGCAGCTACAGCGCCTGCAGCAGCTGCTGTAAGAGCACCTACTGCTACAAAACCCCAATATTTATTAATTTTAGCCATGATAATCGTAAACTCCTTTCAGATATTCTCCTATTTCTGCGAATATAATACAGGTCACTGACCAGTCCGTTCGTAATACTTCCGGTCAGCTATAGGTTATCCTTATTTTAATACTTTTTATCATAAAAGAAAAGCAAAACTTTAAAAAGCAAAACTTTTGCTGAAAGCAGTTGCATACCAAAAAGATACACGGTATACTATGACAGGAAAGAAGAGGTTATTTATGAAGAGAATTATTTTGGCATCTGCCTCACCCAGACGGAGAGAATTGCTGGAGCGGGCAGGCGTGAATTTCGAAGTGATACCTGCATCAGGCGAGGAGAACCGTACCTCAGATGATCCGAAAGAAGCTGTTCAGCAGCTTGCCAGAGACAAGGCGGTTTCTGTTATGCACACAGTAGAAGACAGTGAGGACGGAACCATTGTGATCGGATCTGACACAGTAGTTGTGTTTGAGAACATGATCCTTGGCAAACCTCACGATACAGAGGATGCAGTAAATACATTAAAAAAACTTCAGGGAAATACCCACCAAGTATATACCGGCGTTTCCGTATGGGAGAAGAAAGCCGGAGTCTGGACGGAACACACCTTTTATGAGAGCACAGACGTGACTTTTTACCCGGTATCAGATGAAGAAATCCGGGCATATGTTGCGACTGGAGAGCCGATGGACAAAGCCGGAAGTTATGGCATCCAGGGACTCTTCGGAATCTATGTAAAAGGAATCTGCGGAGATTACAATAATGTGGTAGGACTTCCTGTTGCCAGATTATTTTACGAAATGAAGAAATCAGGAATTGACTTGAGAGGATGACAAAAGATGATTAAGGCATGTATATTTGACTTGGATGGAACTCTGGCAGATACGCTGGATTCCATGGCATATGTGACCAATATTATTATGGAAAAATTCGGATTAAAAACACTTCCGGTCGATAACTTCAGATACTACAGCGGTGAGGGCGCAAACATGTTGATCCGCCGTGCGTTGAAAGATGCTGGTGATCCGGAACTGACTCATTACGAAGAAGGACAGAGACTTTACAGAGAAATGTTTGCAGCAGATCCGATGTATAAAGTAGTACCTTATGAAGGAATGCCGAAAACATTAAAAGAACTGAAAAAGCATGGAATGAAACTGGCAGTCTGCTCCAATAAACCGCATCCTGCAGCAGTGAAAGTAATCGCACAGCTTTTCGGAGAAGAATTCGATATGGTTGTTGGTCAGAGCGATGCCATCCGCAGAAAACCTGCACCGGACGGTCCGTTAATGGTAGCTGAGAAATTTGGCGTAAAACCGGAAGAGTGCATGTATGTAGGCGACACCAGCACAGACATGCAGACCGGAAAAGCAGCAGGAATGTTTACAGTCGGTGCACTCTGGGGCTTCCGTGACCGTAAGGAGCTGAATGAAAACGGTGCAGACCTGGTAGCAGAGAAGCCGGTCGATCTGGTAAAAATATGCGAGGAACATGGAAATGATTAAGCTGATCGCAAGTGACCTGGATGGAACATTGCTTTTGAATAAGGCACAGTCTTTACCCGAAGAAATGTTTCCACTGATCAGACAGTTAAAAGAATTGGGAATTATGTTTGTAGCGGCCAGTGGACGGCAGTATCCGAACATGACCAAACTGTTTGCGCCTGTTGCGTCGGAGATTTCCTACATTTCCGAAAATGGAGCGCTGGCAGTAGACCGTGGGGAAGTACTGTATCAGGATTCCTTTGACAGAAAACTGGCAGAGAAGATCATCTCTGCGATCATGGCAAAGAAAGATGCTGAGTTTACATGTTCTGCAAAGGATTATCACTATCTGATGCCTAAGACTCAGAAGTTCCACGATCATATGTTATACGAAGTGAAAAACGAATGCAGATTTGTGAACAGTATGGATGAGATGACAGATCCGATCATGAAGCTGGCGGTATTTGAACCGGGCGGCATTACCGATGAGTCTGTAAAATACTGGACAGGAAATTTTGGAAAAGACTGCGTTGTCGTGACATCCGGAAACGAATGGATCGATTTCGTACCGTTTGGTACAAACAAGGCAAAAGGAATCAGGGAATATCAGAATCGATATCATATTTCGCCGGAGGAATGCGTAACATTCGGAGACGAATATAATGATATAGAAATGTTAAAAGCAGTAAAATATGGCTTTGCCATGGCTCATTCCAAGGAGGGGGTACGGGCAGCAGCGTCCTATGTGACAGAACGCGTTGAACCGTTCCTTGAGAAACTGATCCGGGCAAAGGGAAACATTGAGGAGGTAATTTAAGATGTACACAGAAGAATGTATCAATACTTTTCTGGAGAACCAGGAACAGCTCTTTCCACAGCCGGTAGCAGAATCCTATGAAGCAGCAGAAGCCTTTCTTGAGGATTGTATGGCACAGGTAGTGGACTCTATTGAAGAGGTCAGAGAATATCTGGAAGAAGCAGGTGCTGATGTAGACGGAATGTCAGATGAAGAACTGGAAGATGCCAGTGAAGTCTTTGCACTGCCAGATGGTAAATACCTGATCGTAGAGGGATAATATTAAAAAATACGTAATTTGTACCGGCGGTCCCTAAGTCAGAATAAAAAAATTCTGACCTGGGGAGCCGGTATTTTTATGTCAGTGGAGGAACGGTGTCGCTGAAGCAACTTGACACAGGTAGAGAATCCAACGGGCAAGATTCTTTCGGGTGAAGAAAATACAGATTACATTTTCATGGAATGCGATGCTATAATAGCTTTATGCAGAGAATGAAAGGACTACCGCTATCTGTTGCAGACAGAATGCATGCGAACAGAAGCGGAACATCAGAAATTTATTATACAGAAAAAGGAGGACGACAGATGGAGAGAAGGAGATTTCTCGCAATCGTAATGACTGTGCTGATGGTTATTTCTATGATTCCATCCATGGTTTTTGCGGCAGCTCCGTCAGGAGAGCTGGGTGGTAAGCTTAAGATTAAGGGGCTTGCAGCTGTAGGAGTAAGTCTGAGCGCAGATTACTCAAAAATCACACCAGAGGGAGTGACTGATGAAGATTTTACTTTTTCATGGTCAAGACAGACGGATGACAAGCAACTGACACAGGTAGGTACTGAGAAGACTTACACGATTACTCAGGATGACCTGGGATATAAACTGGTGCTTGATCTTACACCAGTAGATGGCAGTGTACTTACAGGCACACTTATAGCGAAGACTTTAGAAGTTGTTTCTACAGAAGAAGAGGCTAAGGCAGTGGCAGAGCAGACTCCGGAGGAAGAGGAAGGTGCTTTGTTGGAAGAAACTACAGATGAAACGAATTATGAGAATGCAGATGAGACAGAGAATGTACAGGCTTCTGGAACCCCGGATGCGAATGAAGAACAGGCATCAGAGAATCAGAATGTAGAGAATGCTCAGCAGGATGAGACTCAGGATACACAGGCACAGCCGGAGGAAGCTCAGGTTGCTTATGATGAAGAGAATACCCAGGATACTTCATCAGAGGAAACGTATAATGAGACAGACAATACAGAGGAAACTGACGATTCCCAGATGAAGATCTATACAGAAGATCAGCTTCAGATAGATGAGAATGGAAATGTACAGACAGATGAATCTGACAAAGGAAGCGAAGAGCCATATGAAGCAACAGCTACAGTAGATGGCAGCGAGGACCAGATCTGCGATTTTGGAACAATCGGCAGTGATACAGAAGATTTAGAAGCTCAGTTTGTCAAGATTACCAATACTGGAAGCGAGACACTGAATTTTCTGGCAATCAGTCCGGAGCATTTTATGGCAGAAGATATAGAAGAACCGTTGGAACCAGGCGATTCCATAAATGTATGGGTACAGCCTCGTAAGGGATTGGATGCAGGAGACTATGATGATATGGTCACATATCAGACAGAGGAAGGTACAGAGGTATCTTTTGAAGCAAAAGTATCTGTAGAAGGTACAGGAGATGCGACAGATGATGAACAGGATCCTCTTGATAAAGTTACAATGGATGATGCAATCGATACTGCATCAGATTTAAAGTCCAATGGAGCTTCTGAAGAAGGCGACAGTGACCAGACAGATAACGTTGAAACTCCATCCACAAAGGATGATGCAGTTGTAAATCCAGATGAAGAACCGGGCGCAGATAATAATACAGATGCAACTCTGGAAGCACAGTCTCTGGATGCGAATACAGGAAGCCTCAGTTTCAGCGATATTGAGGAGAACTATACAACAGCTAATGAGACACTGTCTGTAACAATAACAAATACAGGAGACAGTACGGTTACTTTAAAAGTTCCACAGTCAGAATATTTCGATATTATGGCAGAGGATGGAAGTGAAGCAGTATCCGGTGTACAGATTGCCAAAGGGGAATCTGTGATGTTTATGGTACACCCGAAGGCCGGACTTGTGAAAGGTAATTACAGCGATACATTGATCTTTTCCAGTGAAGAGGATTCAGAGGTTGCTGCGCAGGTAACAGCAGAAGTTTCTGTAAAAGAAGCACAGCAGGAACAGATCACAGAAGTGCAGACAGATCCTGCAACTATTAATTATGACAGCCTGAAAGAAGGTTATGACACTCCTGAAAGTACAACAGTGACACTTACGAATACAGGAAACACAACCGTATCGCTGATTCAGCCGACAGCAGAGAACTTTAATATCGGAGATCTTACTGCATCTGTTTTGGATCCGGGAGATACTGCATCCTTTACAGTAACACCTGTAACTGGTCTTACAGTAGGAAGTTACGTGGACAGTATCCAGATCATGCGGAACAATGATAACGGAGAACAGGAAGTTTTGACAACAGTAAATGCAGCGATCACTGTTTCGGAAGTGGAAAAAGTCTACAAATTATCTGTAAACCCGACAGCTCTGGATTTCGGAAATACAAAGGCTGGATACAATGAAGCGCCGAAGGCACAGAAGGTTACAGTAACAAATGAAGGAAACACAAATGTGACATTATATGCGCCATCTGCTTCTAACTTCAAAATCGGTAAACTTTCCGCAGCAGAACTTGCGCCGGGAGAGAGTTGTACATTTAAGATCCGTCCGAAAGATGGACTGGAGGCAGGTTCCTATACGGAGACGATCACAATTGACAATGAGCAGAATATCAGTGCAAAAGTCAATGTCAGCTTTATTGTAAAGGCAGTACGTAAGGCAAAGATCGCGGACCCTGCAGATAATAAGATCACAGGAATCAGCTCAGATGGATATACCACACAGTCCAAGATCACTTTCACAGCAGTTGGAGCAGGTATGGACAATGAGAGTCCTGGAAAAGGTGATGTCCGTTACGTGCCATATAACTGGAAAGTTATCAATACAAACAGTTGGAGCAGTGCACCTTATACAGCAGCATTTGGAATTACAAAAGCAGGAACTTATACTCTGACAGTTGTATTTGACCAGCAGAAGTATAATGGAAGTGAGTGGGAGAATACCGGAGAACAGGATACCAAACAGGTAAACTTCAATATTACTCAGGCCCAGACTGTTACAGCAACTCCAACTCCACAGCCAAACGGAGCAACGACAAAATCCGCAGTAAAAACAGGTGATAATACTCCGATTGCACCATTCGTGCTTATCCTGGCAGTTGCAGTCGGATGTATTGCAGGCGTTGTAATCTATAAAAAGAAAAATAAATAGAAACAAATTATTAGCACTCATTTTAAATGAGTGCTAATTTTTTCTTGACTTTTGAGATAAATGGTATTACTATATCTCTCAGAGATGCAACTTATGGAAGTCAGAAGCTATTTTGAGGGAGAAATAAAAGAGAGTAGTTTTGACATCCAACTGTTAGAGTGTGTTTGAGAAATTCAAATACACTCTAGAGCGTGCAGATTGCGGGAATGTTTTTTCAAACACGCTCTAAGACAAGTAGGAAAGCAGAGAATTGACAGAAAAAAGTTGCAGCAAATGTATCTGTTCAGTATCTTGCGAAATAGCAGATCGCTGAATAGTTACCAGTAAATACCTATAAAATAAAAAGGAGTGTGGACAGCATGGCTGTAAAACATGGAAGTTTATCAATCAACAGTGAAAATATTTTCCCGATTATCAAGAAATGGTTATATTCCGACCATGATATTTTTGTAAGAGAGCTGGTTTCCAATGGATGCGATGCTATTACAAAACTGAAAAAGCTGGAAGTAATGGGAGAGTATTCTTTCCCGGAAGGTTATAAACCAGAGATTCAGGTAATCGTAAATCCTGATGAGAAGACTCTGAAATTTATCGATAATGGTATTGGTATGACTGCTGAAGAAGTAGAGAAATACATTACCCAGATTGCTTTTTCCGGCGCAACTCAGTTCCTTGAGAAATATAAAGACAAAACAACAGATGACCAGATCATCGGTCATTTTGGACTTGGTTTTTATTCTGCGTTCATGGTAGCAGATGAAGTACACATTGACACTCTTTCTTATACAGAAGGTGCACAGCCTGTACACTGGACCTGCGATGGCGGAACAGAATATGACATCCGGGAAGGAAACAAGAACACAGTTGGTACAGAGATCACACTGTTCCTGAACGAAGACTGCCTGGAATTCGCAAATGAATACCGTATGCGTGAAATCCTTGAAAAATACTGTTCCTTTATGCCGGTTCATATTTATCTTTCCAAAGCAAATGCACCACAGGAATATGAGACAATTGATGAATCTGAATTAAGAGACGATGATGTAGTTGTTGAACATATTCATGAAGATGCAAAGACAGAAGAGAAAGAGAATGAAAACGGCGAGAAAGAAGTAGTTGAAGTTTCTCCTGCAAAGGATAAAGTAAAGATTAACAAACGTCCGGTTTCTATCAGTGATATTAATCCTCTTTGGATGAAACATCCGAATGAATGCACAGATGATGAATACAAAGAGTTCTACCGCAAAGTATTTATGGATTACAAGGAGCCGTTATTCTGGATCCATCTGAACATGGATTATCCGTTTAACTTAAAAGGTATCCTGTACTTCCCGAAAATCAATACAGAATACGATTCCATTGAAGGAACTATCAAACTGTACAATAATCAGGTATTCATCGCAGACAATATTAAGGAAGTAATTCCTGAATTCCTGCTTCTGCTCAAAGGTGTGATCGATTGTCCGGATCTTCCGCTGAACGTATCCAGAAGTGCACTTCAGAACGACGGATTTGTACAGAAGATTTCTGAGTACATTTCCAAGAAGGTAGCAGACAAGCTGACTGGAATGTGCAAGACAGATCGTGAATCTTATGAGAAATACTGGGATGACATCAGCCCATTTATCAAATATGGCTGCATCAAAGACAGCAAGTTTGCAGAGAAGATGGGAGACTATGTACTTTTCAAGAACCTTGATGGCAAATACCTCACATTGAAAGACTGTATCGAAGAGAATAAGAAAGAAGACGCAGAAGCTCAGACAGAAGAGAAGAAAGAAGATACAGCAGCAGACGAGAACAAGGATGCACAGGAAAAAGAGCCTGAGAAGACAATTATCTTCTATGTAACTGATGAAGTTCAGCAGAGCCAGTACATCAATATGTTTAAAGAAGCAGGAAAAGACGCTGTTATTCTGAAACACAACATTGACAGTGCGTTTATTTCAAGCCTTGAGCAGAAACATCAGGATGTACAGTTTAAGCGTATCGATGCTGACTTGACTGAGGAAATGAAAGGCGAAGGTACTACTGACGAAGAAACAGTAAAAGCACTGACAGAACTTTTCCGTAAGAACCTTCACAAAGATAAACTGGAAGTACGTGTAGAGAATCTCAAGAATGAGAGTGTATCTGCAATGGTGACACTTTCTGAAGAGAGCCGCCGTATGCAGGATATGATGAGAATGTACAATATGTATGGAATGGATCCGAACATGTTTGGCGGACAGGAAACACTTATCCTGAATGCAAATCATCCTCTGGTTAAATATCTGGCAGAGAACAAAGAGTCTGACAAAGCTCCGGTAATCTGCGAGCAGTTATATGACCTTGCAATGATGAGTCACAAACAGCTTTCACCTGAAGAAATGACCAAGTTTGTTCAGAGAAGCAATGAAATTCTTCTAATGATAGCAAAATAATTGAGAGTGCTGTGTGCCAGTGGTGCATGTTTAGCATCGATCATAGTGAACGAAGATATAATGTAAATTTTGAAAAAGGGTGGTCTGGAAGAACAATCTGGACTACTCTTTTTGAATTATAAGTATTGACAAATGTCTTATAAATTTTTATGATTAATTTGCTGATATATATGTCGAATTCATGGAAAATACAATGACATCCCAACAATAAATGTCGTAACTCTTCTTTACATTATCAGGAAATGTGTGTAAATAAGTGAGAACTCCAGACCTGTGATAATACTGGTATGGAAAGTTGGGAGGAAAGATATATGGTAGAAGTATATGGAATTATTAGAAAATTAGGAGCAACATCAAAGTACAAGGGTTATTATTATGTTGCAGATGCTGTAAAAATGGCACAGGGAATTCATGAACGTCCTGTGAAAGTTACAAAAGATATTTATCCTGCTATTGCAAGAAAATATAAATCAACACCATCAAATGTAGAGCATAATATAAGGACATTAGTAAACTTATGCTGGGTGAATCATAAAGATACACTGGAAGAAATCGCCGGATGTACAATGGTGGATAAGCCTACTAACAGTGAATTTATAGATATTCTGGTTTACTACCTGCATTACGGGCAGAAGACAGCGGTCAATGACTAGATAGATTACAGTTTTTCGCAGGAAATGTGATGACTGGAGAAAAAAGTAATCAGGGAATCGTCCCAGAGATGTTCTAGGCGTTTGTCCAGACAGAAAGAAGCATAAGAAACACCTGTTGTACACAATAATGCCTGATTTTTATATTGAATATTCAGATAAAAATTGCGGACAGGAATATCTGTGACAGAGCTTTCGTTCTTTAGCAGAGCCAGTGTCTGATTATGAGAGAGCTCAAATACGATTTTAAAGTTTAAAGGAGTACGCCTGCCGCGTATGATAGAGAAACAGTAGGCCTTTACATTTTCCCATAGAGAATATTCCGCAGACTTTTCAAGTAGCGAGGTTTTTGCTTCTGTATCAAAAAAATCGTATTGAAGTTTACCGTCGATTGTAAATGTATTGAAGGTTGTAATGGTTGCTTCAACAAAAGAAAAGCAATCAAATACTTCACCAACCAGGAGCTTATTCATAAAATCTTTGATATCAATAATTTTTAAAGCAAGCATATAACACCTCTCTGACGACACATTTCTGATTATTTTTTTCATGGATTCAACAGCGCTCCCTGCAAGAATGCGAGGAGCGTTTTTTTATTATAAATCACTTTTAAAAAAAAGAACAGAGTTTTTGAGAAAAAGTCTTTTCAAACGTAGATCAGTATGATAATATATATCTGGTATTGAATACTACATATAATGGAAAAGAGGACGATATAATTGAGATATAAGATTGTCATAGATAGTTGTGGAGAACTTTTAGATGAATGGAAGAACGATGAACGTTTTGAATCTGTTCCGCTGACACTGATGGTGGGAGCAGAGCAGATCATAGATGATGAAACATTTAATCAGGCAGATTTCCTTAAGAAAGTAGCTGCCTGCCCGGAGTGTCCGAAATCAGCCTGCCCGTCACCGGAGAGATATATGAGAGCATATGACTGCGAAGCAGAACACATTTATGCAGTAACATTATCATCTGAACTGAGTGGATCTTATAACAGTGCATTACTTGGAAGAAATCTTGTGCTGGAAGATCATCCGGAGAAGAAAATCCACGTATTTAATTCACGTTCCGCATCCATCGGCCAGTCACTGATCGGGATGAAGATCCGGGAATGCGAAGAAGCAGGAATGAGTTTTGAGGACGTTGTAGAAACAGTAGAACATTACATTGAAGGGCAGCATACATTTTTTGTACTTGAAAATCTCGATACATTAAGAAAGAATGGCCGTCTCAGCAAGGTAAAAGCTTTAGTTGCAAGCGCACTGAAGATCAAACCAGTTATGGGATCCACAGATGAGGGAAGTATCTGTCAGCTGGATCAGGCCAGAGGAATGAACCGTGCTATGATCAAAATGGTAGAACAGGTCATTGAGAAAACCCCTGACAGCGCAGACAAGACACTGGCTATCAGCCACTGCAACTGTCCTGCAAGAGCTCAGGTGCTTAAAGAAGCCTTTGAAGAGAGAATGAAACTTGCGAAGATCATAGTTCTCGATACAGCGGGTGTCAGCTCTATGTATGCAAACGATGGTGGCGTGATCGTTGCTGTATAAGCAGATCTTTTAGCTGTGAAAGTTTTCTGATGATGACGTGATATGCAAAAATACGAAAATGGATTAACTATTTTCTTTTGTAAAAAAGTGTGCTATAATCAGAAAATACGAAATATTGATGCAAAGGAGATCTATCATGAGCCAGAAGAAAGTCGATGCTTATAAGGCCAGAAAAGGACAGAGAAGCAAAGCAGACAAAAAAGAAAGAATGCTTTTTGGACTGGAAATGTTTGCCTGGGCATTTATTTGCGTTGTAATTGTTGGATGGATTGGCTATTCTGCATATGTAAAAGTAACAGGAGCCAAGGAGAGTGTGGTTCAGAATACAGTAATGGATACTACTGCACTTGATAACTACATTTCAAATCTGTCAACAGACACAACAGATAATACCGACAGCACAGACGCCGATACTGCAGATACAGATGAAGAAGATACAACCGCTTCTGCAGACGCAGACAGCGAAGATGCAGCCGCAGCAGACACAACCGCAGATACCTCTGAAACAGATGCTGTAACAGAGACAGAATCTGCAGACACAGAAGAAGCAGCTGACGATACAGAAGCAGAAGATGCATCAGATGATACTGCAGCCGCAGATGATTCTGAAACAGATACAACAGATTCCGCTTCAACAACAGACAGCACAGATGCTGAATAAAATTAAATGAAATCAGATAAGTCCCCTGCCGTGATTACGAAGAGTGATAAGCAGAGGACTTATTTATTATCTATAATTATAAGAAGAAATCCCGCAGGCAGGATTTGTTGCTGAAATAAAAAATCCCCGGATGATCCGGGGATTTTTTGAGGTTTAATCCGTATAGAAAAGTGCGGAATTCAATCCTCTGTCGTTAACAAAAATTATAAACAGTTATGAATTATAATTTTGTAACGTTTGCAGCCTGCATGCCACGAGCGCCTTCTGTTAAGTCGTATGTTACAGCCTGGCCTTCTTCAAGGGATTTGAATCCTTCACCATTGATAGCGGAGAAATGTACAAATACGTCTGCACCGTCTTCACCAGTGATAAATCCGTAACCTTTTTCTGCGTTGAACCATTTTACAGTTCCCTTGTTCATGTTGTTACCTCCATAAAAAATAAAAAAATTATATAGTTTCTGGCAAATAAAAAATCACCAGATTTTACAGATTATATACTGTTATATAATCTCTAAAAACCAGTGACTATACATTAAATAATCCAGATATGAATTGATTATATCTCCCGTATTTTGAATTGTCAAGCAAAAAAGACTTGGCGAAAGCAAAAAAAGGACTTTATAAAACGCATGGTTTCGTGTATTATGTATATCAGAAAGTTACTGCCTGTAACCGGCTATTCTATGAAGTACATAAGAAAGAGCCGGACAGACAGCAGCAATATGTAAATTATGTAATATCAAGGAACAGAGAGGAACTGCTTTTAAGATATTAACAGGATGCATCAGACCACAACGAAGGGAGAGAATTACATGGGTATTCTGATTCGTGGCGGACGTATCGTAGATGCGGCCACTGATACTGATAAAAAGGGCGATATTTATCTGGAAGATGGAGTGATCACTGACATCGGTGACAAACTTGAAGTAAAGGACAAGAGTGACAGAGTGATAGATGCGAAAGGATGCCTGGTCATGCCGGGACTGATCGATCTTCACGTACACTTCAGAGATCCGGGTCAGACACAGAAAGAGGACATAGAGACGGGCTCCCAGGCAGCAGCCAGAGGCGGAGTGACAACTGTAATTGCCATGCCGAACACTACACCTGTCATCGACAATCCTGACCGTGTAAATTACGTACATAACAAAGCCGCACAGCTTGCAGGAATCCACGTACTCCAGGCAGGCGCCATCACACAGGGCGAGAAAGGTCAGGAACTTTCCGACATTGAAGGAATGGTAAAAGCAGGAATACCTGCACTTTCCGAAGACGGCAAATCTGTTATGAACACTATGCTCTGCAAAGAAGCTATGGAAGTGGCAAAGAAATTAAACGTACCGATCTTTGCACACTGCGAGGATATCGACCTGCGCGGTGACGGATGCATGAATGATGATGAAAATGCAAAGAGACTCGGACTTCCGGGCATCTGCAATGCAGTAGAGGATGTGATCGCAGCCAGAGATATTCTTCTGGCAAGAGAGACAGGCGCAAGACTTCATCTCTGCCACTGCTCCACAGAGGGCGTTGCGAAGATGATGGAGATCGTGAAAGAAGAGGGACTGGACAACATCACAGCAGAAGTTTGCCCACATCATTTCATCCTTACTTCCGATGATATCAAAACAGACGATCCGAATTACAAAATGAACCCGCCTCTCCGTACAAAGAAAGACGTTGATGCGCTGATCAAAGGCCTGAAAGATGGTTCATTCAAAGTGATCAGCACAGACCACGCACCGCACGCAGTACCTGAAAAGACAGGCTCTATCCGAAACGCAGCATTCGGTATTGTAGGAGTTGAGACAAGCTTTGCCTTATCCTACACAGCACTGGTAGAAACAGGAATCCTCACACTCACACAGCTAATCGAGAAAATGAGCTGGAATCCGGCACAGATCCTCGGCAGTGACAGAGGAACTATCCAGAAAGGCCATCCTGCCGACATTGTCATCGCAGATATTGACCATGAATATAAAATAGATAAAAACGAATTTGCATCCAAGGGACGCAACACACCATTTGACGGATGGAAAGTAAAAGGAAAAATCCTTTATACGATCTGCGACGGCAAAGTGGTATATCAGAACGCCTAAAGAGGGTAACTGTTAAGTATCTGGCAGAATAGCAGACTGCTGAACAGTTACAATTAATTCTATAGAATATCAACATTCAGGAGGAAATACTCATGATCAACAAACTTATCGAAAAAATCCAGAAAACAAACGCTCCTATCGTAGTAGGACTGGATCCAATGCTTAACTATATCCCACAGCACATCCAGCAGAAAGCATTCTCAGAACTGGGTGAGACCTTAGAGGGTGCAGCAGAAGCAATCTGGCAGTACAATAAAGGAATCGTAGATGCAGTCAGTGACCTGATCCCTGCAGTAAAACCACAGATCGCAATGTACGAACAGTTCGGCATCCCAGGCTTAATGGCATACAAGAGAACTGTTGACTACTGTAAAGAAAAAGGCCTTGTGATCATCGGTGATATCAAACGTGGTGACATCGGTTCAACATCTGCCGCATATGCAGTAGGCCACCTTGGAAAAGTTCAGGTAGGAAGCAACAAAATCGCAGGATTTGACGAAGACTTCGCAACTGTAAATCCATACTTCGGTTCAGACGGTGTAAAACCATTTATCGATGTATGCAAAGAAGAGAACAAAGGTATCTTCGTACTTGTTAAAACATCCAACCCGTCCAGCGGTGAATTTCAGGACAGAATCATCGACGGACGTCCGCTTTATGAGTGGGTTGGTGAGAAAGTTGCACAGTGGGGTGAAGAGCACATGGGAAATGGCTACAGCTATGTAGGGGCAGTAGTAGGTGCGACCTATCCTGAAATGGGAAAAACACTCCGTAAGATCATGCCGAATACATTTATCCTTGTACCTGGATACGGTGCACAGGGCGGAAAAGGCGCAGACCTTGTACACTTCTTCAATGAAGATGGACTTGGTGCGATCGTTAACTCTTCCCGTGGAATCATTGCAGCTTACAAGCAGGAGAAATATGCTTCCTTTGGTGAATTAAACTATGCAGATGCATCCCGTCAGGCAGTAAAAGACATGATCGAAGACATCAGCAGCGCTTTAAACAATCGCTAGGAGGACAGCATGAGCGAGAAGAAAAGAGA